>NZ_CAXAPG010000007.1:0-250330 GCF_963970585.1 Pseudomonas sp. RL_105y_Pfl2_101 | reverse complement strand
GCTCATGTTTTTCCAGCAGACGACGGAAGTTGAGAATCGTGGTTTCGTCCGGGACTCGCTCCAGACTCAGACCCGAAAACTGGCGCAGGATGGTCGTCTCATACAACGCTTCCTCCATCGCCGGATCGCTGTAGCCGAACCAGTTCTGCATCAGATGCACGCGCAGCATCGACATCAGTGGATAGGCCGGACGACCACCTTCGCCCTTCGGATAGTGCGGCTCGATCAGGGCGATCAAGCCTTTCCAAGGCACTACCTGATCCATCTCGATCAGGAACAACTCCTTGCGGGTCTGCTTGCGCTTGCCGGCGTACTCGGCATCGGCGAAGGTCATCTGTTTCATCATTGAAAAGCTCGGCGACTGGTGTCCGGTGATTTTGCCTAATCAGGAAGTCTTTTTCAGAGTTTCCTTAGGAAAACCGTGAACAGACCATGATTATGAGTTTACCCATAATCATGGTCTGTTCACGCTTGCCCTGCTCACACCAATTTTCAGCTGCAAACGGGTTGAGCTATTGACCTATTCAACGGCCGAGCGGCTGTTGCGCCAGAACAGGTACGCCAACCCCACCGGCGCTACGAAAATCGCGAACGACCAGCACATGGCCATGGTGAAAACCTTCACCATCAGCATGAACAGTGCATTCACGAAAAAAACATTGTTGCCCATGATGTAGCCAACAACGCTTTCGTAGACGAACCGAGAGTACGGATAAAGCAATGTGTTGATGATCGCCAACACAATCAGCCCAGGCTTCGCACCGATTCCTGCAGGACTGTTGGCCGCCAGGGAGATGATCATCGCAGTAAACACCAGCCCAAAAAGAAACTGGCGGATGTAGTAGCTGGTCGTAAGGCCGCCAAAAGTCTTGGCGAAAAATGAGTGCATAAGAGATCCCTCTAGAATGCGGGTTTAAACGAGGCGCCACCATACCAGCATCATTTATTCACGCAAGATCAAACAGGCTCAGACTGATCGGAAGAAGGCCGCAATTCGACGTTCAACGCTTTGGCATGGTCAAAAATCCCATCGTATGCTGAGGCGTCCCCATCAGCGCACCAATAGTGTCGAAAATGAACTGTGCAGCCTCTGGAAACTGACCTATGAAAGAAGAATGCGAGTTCAGCACGGCCAAGCGTGGTCCCGTTACGAGCAGCGAAGGAAAAACCCGCATCACCCTTATGTTTGATGATGAAGTGATCAAGGCCGCTCGCGAGCGAGCTGAAAATGTCAGCGCTGGATATCAAACCGTCATCAACCATCTACTGCGCCAGGGCCTGCTATCTGAGACTGCTCACAATCTGGAATAGTCAGCCCAAAAGCGGACCCGTACCGTCAAACCTGATTCGTCGAGGCCACAACATAGGCCATGCCTGCGGGATGGGCTATAATCCGCCCACCAGCGCGATTTGAGGTCCAGCCCCATGGGCAATGTCAGCCTTGAAACCAAAAAAGCCTATGCCGCCAGGACGCGTAGATCCAACTACGCGGCCAGCCTCCGTCTGGAAGGCTTCAAAGTGACCTTTGTAGACGGCGAACGCAAAATGCCAACGCGTGAAGAGGTCTTGAAAGCCTTCACCCAGACCAGAACCTGATGCCTGACAAATATGGGGTCGGTGAAGACGCTTATTGCTACCCCGGCTCCGCGGTCCTTCGCAACAAACTCGATATCCATGACGAACCGACCCTGAGCGAAGCTGAACAACAGCTCTCGGCCATCGCAGCGGACAACGTCGAATTCAGCCCGCCCCCCTACAGCCTGGCCTACCTCCAAAACATTCATCGTATTCTCTTTTCGGACCTGTTCGAATGGGCCGGAGAACTGCGCACCGTCGGCATCTCCAAACAAGCCACCCGCTTTTGCCAACCTCAGTACATGGAGAAGGAAGCCAGCAAGCTATTCACGGCCATGGCCGCGGCAAACTGGTTCGAGGACATGGAACGAGCTGAGCTGATAGTCGCTGTAGCAGAGGTCTATTCCGACATCAACGTCGTACACCCCTTCCGCGAAGGCAACGGTCGTGCGCAACGCATTCTGTTTGAACACCTCATCATGAATGCCGGGTTTGAAATCAGTTGGTGGGGAATTGAGAAGGACGAGTGGATCTACGCCAATATCGCGGCGTACAACTGCGTCATGGAGCCTATGGAGCAAGTTTTTGAAAAATGCATTGGCAAGGCTATTCAGCCATGAAAACGTGACCTCTATTCCCTGATAGACGCTCGTCCATTCCCCTCGCCCGATCCAGACAGTTCGATACCCTCACTCACTGTAATACCCTCTCTCCGCGCTTTAGTGTTGCACCGATAATGGATTGGGCGCGCTAACCGTCCAGCCTCTGTAAATAAAGGTCCAATAGGCCTATTCCACCTCCTTCGCACCAATCTCGTACCATCAACATTCGCCAGCCACCCAATACGACCTCATTTCTCATCCGCTCTAGCAAAGCTGAATCACCCGTTCTCCGCTCCAACCATGAGCGCTGTCGCTGCGATGCTTGTGCTCGTAGTATGCAGTCGGCTAATTGGACAAGTAAAAAATCATTGCTCAGTGGATTGAGCGAAACATGTCCCATTTGAACTGGCGTACGAACTCTTCGAGGTGGTTCTGCACGACGCGATGGAGAAAAAGGGCACGGATTTACTATACCGTTACCGAGACAAAGCTAATCAGCAGACAACAAAAAGCCGCTTCATCGGCGGCTAATTATTTGGCGAATAATATTTGGCGACTAAGCCTTCAGCTCTTCTGGTGTATGCGTCTTGAGCCAATCGGCCAAGGCGGCGTTCATCCGTGTTTGCCAGCCCGGGCCAGAAGTTCTGAATCGCTCCAGCACGTCAGCATCGAAACGAACATTGACGTGCTCTTTAGTGGCTACCGACTTGGGTCGACCACGCTTGGCTTGAGCATTTCCTTTGCCTGAGTTTTGCCAAACAACCCAACAAGCACCTCGCTGGCAGGTTTGGCCTTGGCAAAGTCTTCGGTCGACCATTCGGGGGTTGCCGTATCGACCCTCTTGGGACTGGGTTTCTTGGTCATAATTTCTGACCTCCCGTTTGTTGGCTTTACGAAAGCTGATGACGTGGACCGCGTCACCCCGTGGAGTAAACACTACGACATGCAGCCGATCCCCTATGTACCCCATCGCCCGATAACGACACTCGCCGTCGTCGAGTCGATCATCTTCCAGGATCAATGCTGTAGACCATTCAAAGTCCCGCACGGGGGCAAACGGAAGTCCACGTCCTTCGACGTTGCGAGCGTCTTTGGCTGGGTCATAAGTAATCTGCTTGCAATTATCGCAGCCACATTAAATCGTCAACACAAGGTGTGAGTTGAAACGCTGACCGAGCATGCGCTCTGCCTGGTTGTCATCAAAGATTGAGCGGCTATGCTTGAGAGCCCGCCAAGTACCCGACAAGCATCCCTGATAAACTGCGTACATTCGCCCCGATGAATCAGATTCCCAATGCCCTTACAAACTGCCCCACTCTCCCGCCGCTTCTCCGTCGCACCGATGATGGATTGGACCGACGCCCACTGTCGTTTCTTCCTACGCATCCTCTCCAAACACGCCCTGCTCTACACCGAAATGGTCACCACCGGCGCGCTACTCAACGGCGACCACGAACGCTTCCTGCGCCACCACGAAGCCGAACACCCACTGGCCCTGCAACTGGGCGGCAGTGTCCCGGCCGACCTCGCCGCCTGCGCCCGCATGGCCCAGGAGCACGGCTACGACGAGGTCAACCTTAACGTCGGCTGCCCCAGCGACCGGGTGCAGAACAATATGATCGGCGCCTGCCTGATGGGGCATCCGGATTTGGTGGCTGACTGCGTGAAAGCCATGCGCGATACAGTGTCAACTCCGGTGACGGTCAAGCATCGCATCGGGATCAATGGGCGGGACAGTTACGAGCAGTTGTGTGAGTTTGTCGGGACGGTGCGTGAGGCCGGTTGCACGAGTTTTACCGTGCATGCGCGGATTGCGATTCTGGAGGGGTTGTCGCCGAAGGAGAATCGCGACATCCCGCCGCTGCGTTATGACGTGGCGGCGCGGTTGAAGGCGGATTTTCCGGAGTTGGAGATTGTGCTCAACGGCGGGATCAAGACGTTGGAGGCGTGCCATGAGCATCTGCAGACCTTCGACGGCGTGATGCTGGGGCGCGAGGCTTATCACAACCCGTATCTGCTGGCCGAAGTGGATCAGCAACTGTTCGGCAGCACCACACCGATCATCACCCGTGCCGAGGCGCTGGCGCAGTTGCGACCTTATATCGCCGATCACCTGGCCGCGGGCGGGGCAATGCATCACATCACTCGCCACGTGTTGGGCCTGGGCACCGGGTTCCCGGGTGCGCGGCGGTTTCGGCAGTTGTTGTCGGTGGATATTCACAAAACCAAGGATCCGCTGGCGTTGCTGGATCAGGCGGGGCAGTTGCTGGAAGGGCGCTGACGCACGCAGTTGACGCAATGTTGTTTGTTGGCCACCCGCTACTTGCATTCAATGATCCGATTCAGGAACTCGCCCCAGAGAGGGCTAATATTGGATCCATAACACTCGCGCCTTGCTCCAACAGTATGTAAAACTGTTGTGCCATCACGGATCACAAGGACGAGTATCCCCATGCAAGGGCAACATCCGCTTATTGAAAAGCTTTTTGAATTTGTCCATGCCGAGCGCGATGCGAACCTTCATCAACTCCTGCAAACCTGGCAACGCCCGTTACATCAAAAGCTTGAAAAGGGCCTGACCCAAGGCTTCACGCATCTTGAAAAAGCCGACAAGGCTACTTGTCTTTGGGCGTACCTCGATGACAGCGAATCGCGCTTTCGTGAAGGGGACATGCTGCGCTTGCACTTGGGCGATCCGTCCACAGGGTTGTTGTGCGCCCGAATGACGTTTGAGCGTGAAGAAGACGGCCGTTGGTTACTGAGCGAGAAGCTGGCCAATACAGTCTGGGACAACTATCAGGACGGACCTTGCTACGCCGACATGGACGCGTTGGACCTGACGCCTCGCTATGAAAAGGCCTTGGAAGATATCGCCGATTCGATCAATGCCGATAACATCATTGTCCCGTTGCTCGGCGATGCGCCGGTCATCACATTCAACGACGCAGATCTGGATTACGCTGAAAGTTTCGCCATCAAGAACAAGTGTAACGAGCATCAGGCCCGGGCCGTTGCCATGGCTTTTGCCGCCGAGCAGATTGCTTGCATTCAAGGCCCGCCAGGGACAGGCAAGACCCGTGCTCTGGCACTTATCGTCCAATTGCTGGTAGAGCGTCACGAGCGGGTATTCGTCACCTCCCACACGCACATGGCTATCAATAATGCCCTGACAAAGATTGCCGAGCGAAAAATCCCAACCGTGAAGATTGGTGGCCGCCGGGATGATCTCAGCAAAACCGTTGACTGGGCAAAAACACCCGCCGACTGGGAAAATCTACCGGCGGACGGAAGTGGCTATGTCATTGGCGCGACACCCTTCGCCACCTGCAGCCAGCTGGAGCATTTCAAATTCGACACGGTGATCTTTGACGAAGCCAGTCAGATCACCCTCCCCCTCGCGCTAATGGCCATGCGCAAAGGTAAGCGGTTTATCTTCATCGGAGACCAGCAACAGCTGCCGCCGGTGCTGTTGTCCCAGTCGGTTCTTTCTGGCGAATCGATGTCGATATTTGGTCGCCTCACCTCCCAAACTGCCGACCATACGGTGATGCTCGAAGAAACCTATCGGATGAACCAATGGCTGACCGAATGGCCGAGCAAAAACTATTACAAAGGCAAATTACGGGCAGCGGGCCCTAACAAGGCGCGGCGTTTCAAATACGTTGATGCAGAGGCCCCTATGGACCGCGTATTTGATCCAGACGCAAGCGCCGTCTTTATCCCCACCACAGACAGAACCGCCAAGACCCGCAATTATCGCGATGCCCAGCATGTACTGGAACTCTGTAAGACCGCCCAGTCAATGGGCCTTGCCCTGTCTGATATCGGCATCGTCACACCTTACCGAGCCCAGGGGCGGGCGATTCGAACGCTGTTGGCGCGTAGTTTCGGGCGCGAAATCGCCAGCACCGTTGTGGCGGACACTGTTGAGCGCATGCAGGGACAGGAACGTGAACTGATCATCGTCTCGTTGGCCAGTGGCGATGAGGAGTTCATTGGGGCTGTGGCGGAGTTTTTCTTCCAACCCGAACGATTGAACGTATCCATCACCCGGGCGATGACTAAATTGATCATCATCGGGCCTGAACTGAGCCAAGGAATTGAATGCAGCAACAGCATCACGCAGCAATGGGCCAATGACTATTTGAGCCTGGTCAGTCGATGCCGCAAAGTGGTGCTCACCCCATGACGCTATTTATCCCTGAATGGCAACGCAGCACTGGCGCGCATGTCCACGTCAAACGGGTGTTGCGCAAGCTGGACGACCACCATGTCGTTCGCCAGTGCCTCCCTCGAGAGGCCTGGGCGCCGGACTTTTTCCTTCAGCACGCACAACATCAATGGCTGGCCATTGTGCTGTGTGAACTCTCTTTTGAAACACTGGACCCTGATCAACTGTTCGCGGCTACCGGACAGCAGGCTCTCAAGGAGTTGCTCTCGCGCCTGGAAGCAACCGAGCCCGACGGGATGCCGACCGGGCAGCGGCTCGGCAGGCTGATCGTCATGTGGAACTGCACACCCGACCAGACCAAGCGGCTGTGGCAGCACTACTCAACACCTGATGGCCCACGGCTGATGTCAAAAAACACCTTTATCGAACATGGCCACGAACAACTGCCCAAGTTGCTTAACTCACTGAGCTATGAGGCCAGCGACACGCTCATGGGGCACTACTTTCCAGAAGCGGAAATACCCGCGATATGTACGACGCGCCGGCATTTCTCACGGGATAACTCTGCAAAGACCACTCGATACTTTCTGGACTCACAACAAGAGTGGGCCAGTAAGCTGGATCTGGAACTGCCTGAAGAACAAACGCAAACCTTGAATGATTTTTCGGTGCGTCTGGTCAACGGCGTGGCGGGTAGCGGCAAAACATTGATCGCCGCTAACCGGGCGTTGATCCTGGCAAAGAAATTTCCCGATCAGAAGATATTGATGCTGATCCACAATGTCCCGGTGGTTAAAGACCTCAAGCATCGCTTGAAGAAGGCCAGCCCGGGAGATCTACCGCGCAACCTGACTATCATGACCGCGCTGGCCTGGATACGGCAGCAATGGGTGAATCATTTTGAGCCGCAACCAGAGATGGCATCCCCTATCAAGGTTACAAGCCAGATCGCCCATTACCGAAAAGCCTTTCCGGACCTGAAACCCGGCGATCAACAACTTCTGGATGAGTTCGACTTCATCAATGAATCACTGATCTGCGACGAGCAGAACTATTTGGCTGCTGAGCGCGCTGGCCAAGGGTTTGCCTTGCGCAAGGAAGAACGGGTGCAAGTGTGGTCGCTCTACGGGCAAGTCAATGACGCGCTGAGCAAACAAGGCGCTCGCTTATGGAGTTCATTGTCTCGGGATCTATGTCTCACGAAGCTCGACAAGCTCGATAAATACCAGCATATCCTGGTAGACGAAGCTCAATTCTTTGCGCCGACCTGGTTTCAACTGATCAAGAGCACCTTGACCGACTCCGAGGGCAGCCTGTTTTTATGTGCCGACCCCAACCAGGGCTTTTTGAAAAGCCGACTCAGTTGGAAGCGTGTCGGCTTGGATGTGGCGGGTAAAACAAAGAAACTTCACCACTCCTATCGAACCACTCAAGCCATATTGCGGGCTGCCGGCCTTGTCCTGGCCGAATTCACCCAAACCGACCCGGACGATTATCTGCAACCTGATTTCGACGGCATGGATGAAGGCGTTGCCCCGCTGTTGATCCTATCAGAGACGCCCCAGGATGCGGTCATACAGACCTGCAACGAAATAGTGGGCTACCTGGAAACCCAGCAGATCAATCTATCGAATATGCTGGTTCTGTATGGACGAGATACCAACAAGAAGCTTCTGTTCAAGGCGTTGAGCAAGCGATTCGGTTCGCGCAAAGTCTGGGATCTGAACAGTATGGAGTCTGTACACGTAGACACTGATAACCTACGCGTTTCCAGCCTGGACACCGCAACCGGGCTTGAAGCCAGTGTCGTGTTTCTGTTGGGCCTGGAAAAGCTCATGAAGGAAACGGCCCAGGCGGGAGTACTTTCCGCCCAGGAGTGCGAACAAAACTCGCGAAAACTCTATATGGCAATGACTCGGGCAGGCCAGCGATTGGTCCTGATTTCGACGGCACGTCTGCCAGAGGGTATCGCAGGCTTGTTCCTGAATGCACAGCAACCATGACCGTCAGGCAGTGGTGTTGAACCTGCGCGCTGTTTTGGCATCGTATCTACCGATACTGCCCCGGCCTTTCAAACAGCCGTTTTCAGGTTGTTGCCGCTGGGGCCCGTCGATACCCCTTCCCCTTGAGTGGCAGCCGGCCCTCGGGTAATGTCAACGGACCCATAGGACAGAGCACGCTCATGACTTCCAAGCTGGAACAACTCAAACAATTCACCACCGTCGTGGCCGATACCGGCGACTTCGAGGCCATCGCCCGCGTCAAACCCGTGGACGCTACCACCAACCCTTCCCTGCTGCTCAAGGCCTCGGCCATTCAAGGTTATGCCGAGCAACTGAATGCCTGCGTGGCGGACTGCAAGGGCGATGTGGGCCTGGCCAGCGACCGTTTTGCCGTGGCGGTCGGGCAAGAAATTCTGAAAGTGATCCCAGGGCGTATTTCCACTGAAGTGGACGCGCGCCTGTCGTTCGACACCGAAGCCATGTTGAAGCGTGCCCATCGCCTGATCGATCTGTACGAAAAGGCCGGCATTGGCCGCGAGCGCGTGCTGATCAAGATCGCTTCCACCTGGGAAGGTATTCGCGCCGCCGAGCAGCTGGAACGTGAAGGCATCCAGTGCAACCTGACCCTGCTGTTCTCCTTCGCCCAGGCCGCAGCCTGTGCCGATGCCGGGGTGTTCCTGATTTCGCCGTTCGTGGGCCGTATCTACGACTGGTACAAGAAAGCCAATGGCAACGACTACACCGGCGCTGATGACCCAGGCGTGCAGTCGGTGACGCGCATCTACAACTACTACAAGGCCAATGACTACAAGACCGTGGTCATGGGCGCGAGCTTCCGCAACCTCAACCAAATCGAGCAACTGGCCGGCTGCGACCGCTTGACCGTCAGCCCGGACCTGCTGGAAAAACTGGCCGCCGACGAAGGCAAGCTGGAGCGCAAGCTGGCGCCAGGGCAAGCCGGGGAAGCACGCTTGATCCTCAATGAAGCGCAGTTCCGTTGGTTGTCCAACGAGGACGCCATGGCGACTGAGAAACTGGCAGAAGGTATTCGTCAGTTTGCCCGGGACCAGGAGAAGCTGGAGGCGTTGCTGCAAGCCAAGCTTTGAGCTGATTCACAGCGCATGCAAAAAGGGCGAACCTTGGTGGTTCGCCCTTTTTTATGGGTGTGGCTTCGCGCTGAGGGATCAGCTGGCTGAACCGGCGCTTTCGCGAGCAGCCCCGCTCCCACAGGGGAATTTGGATAGGATTCAGTTTTTGTGACCGGCGCAAGACCTGTGGGACCGGGCTTGCTCGTGAAGGCGTCCGTCAGGCCAATACATGTCCCGAGGTCAAGGCCCTTCCAGCGCATTCACCAGGTCATGGAATGCTTCACGATTGGAATCGTTGAGCCCCATCAGGATCTTGTGGGCTTCGAGCACCTTGATCCGCACTTCTTCTTCGGACTGGTCCTGGTCAGGTAGGTCGTCCAGGCATTCCGGGCACGGCACAGGGTCGCCCACGATGTTGAACACCTGGTCGAAGCCCATCGATTGCAGCAGACGGGTGATGTCGTTGTGGGTGGTGACGACAGTCGGCAGCAGACCGACCTTCTGCCGCGACAGGATCGACAGTTTGGCCAGCAGGCCCAATGTGGTGCTGTCGATGCTGCGGGTTTCGGTCAGGTCGATCACGATGGCGTTGAAATTCAACGAGGTGAAGATCCGCTCAATAGTCGCATCCAGCGCCGAACACAGGGTCAGGCGCACTTCACCGACAAACTTCAGGACAAAGGTGCCGTCCTGCTCGGCGAACTGGATTCTACCGGTACTCATCAAAGGTTCCTGCTCAACACTAACAGGGCGATATCATCCGGCATCTCCCCTAGCGTGCCTAATCCAAACACTTGACGCAAGCCTTCCAGGCTGCCGCCCGCTGCACTCACCCGTTCAGGCAAGGCCGCTTCCTTCTCTTTGAGTGTAGGTTCTTCTGTCAAAAGGTCCAAAATGCCATCAGACATGAGCGTCAGGCTGAATGTCGGCGGCAATTCCAGTACGTGGTCTTCGTAAGTGGCCTCCTTGAACAGGCCCACCGGCAAACCACGCCCTTCCAGGTAACGAACGCTGTCTGGCGTATACAACACAGGCAACGGCAGGTGACCGCCGATGCTATAGGTCAACAAACCAGTCTCCTCGTCGATGACTCCACCGACCATTGTGACGTGTTTGCCCAGCTTACAACTGATCAGGCCTCGGTTGATATGCCCAAGGACTTCCGAAGGTTTGAACTCTGGCAGCGTGCCGTTGCGCTTGGACTCGAACAACAGGCGCGTGGTCATGAATTTCAACAGCACGGTGACGAATGCCGAAGAAGCACCATGGCCGGAAACGTCCGCCAGGTAGAACGCCACTCGCCGCTCGTCGACCCGGAAATAGTCCACGAAATCGCCCGACAGGTACAACGACGGGATGATCTGGTGGGCAAAACGGAAATCGTCGACGGTCCAAGGGCTGACCGGCAGCATGTTCATCTGCACCTGACGCCCGGCGTTCTGGTCTTCCTGCAACAGGTTCAGGCTGGCTTCCAGCTCGCGGTTGGCGGTTTCCAGCTTCTCGCGATAGCGCTGGTTTTCCACCAACAGCCGCGAACGATCCAAGGCCCGGCGTACCGAGTGCTCGAGCACTGCGAGGTCTTCAAGGGGCTTGATCAGGTAATCCGCCGCGCCCAGGCGCAATGCCTCGACCGCGTCGTTCATCACGCCCGCGCCCGAAACCACAATCACCGGGGTCTGCGAGGAAATCTCGGTGACCTGGCGAATGAGTTCGAGTCCGCCCATCTGCGGCATGCGCAGGTCGCAGATGACCAGGTCGGGCTTGTCTTGCTCGAATACCTGAAGACCCTGTTGGCCATTACTGGCCTGCAGGACGCTGAAACCACTGTCTTCCAAGTAGGCGGCGAGACTGGCTCGCACCACTTCGTCATCATCGATTATCAGCAGCGTGGCACTGGTTTTTGGCATGTGGGCAAACGGCGCCAGAATTAGGTTGGCGTAGCGGGCTGGGCCATCTGGCCTTGCACGCACTACTGGATTCGCTTTCTAGCCTCTCTGTCATACCGGCTTCAGGCCTTTGCCCTACACGCCGTTACATCAGAGGTGCCCTTCTAAGGCGCAGACGGTACTCCCATCCGCGGGGCGTTTCAAGCTCATGCAGACAGCCGCTTGCCGTCTTTATTTGTCAAAGTACAGAGAGTTATAAGAACCGAGCGAAGCGTAACTCAATGGAAGGATCAAACCTGCTCAAACACCACGCCAAAGCACAGAAGGCGGCCTTTTGGGCCGCCTTCGTGGTTTTACAGGTCGAAATTAAAAATCGTCTTCGACCTGGCCATCCTTGACCTTGAATTCGCGGTTTTGCAGGTAGGCGTTGCGGATGAAGACGTACTTGTCGCCGCTCACCATCTTCTCGGCCGACAACAGGCTGGCGCGGGTGTCGACGACGTTCAGGCCCCGAATAGAGTTACGCACCGAGACGTTATCGATATAACGATACGGGGCCGTGTAGTCATCGACCAGCTTGGCCGGCGCGTCACGCAGGGTGCTTGGCCCCAGCAACGGCAGCATGACATACGGCCCGCTGCCCATCCCCCAGTAGCCCAGGGTCTGGCCAAAATCCTCATCGTTGCGCTGCAGGCCCATCCGGGTGCCCACATCAAAGAAGCCCAGCAGGCCTAAGGTGGTGTTGAAGATCAACCGGGTGGTGTCGACCCCGGCGGCGGCCGGCTTGGCCTGCAGCACGTTGTTGGCCAGATTGCCCACGTCGCCGATGTTGCGGAACATGTTGTGGATGCCGTCTTCGAGGAACTGCGGCGTCACGTATTGATAACCCTGGGCCAGTGGTTTGAGCGCATAGGTATCGAGGGTGTCGTTAAAGGTAAAGATCGGACGATTGATGCTTTCCCAAGGATCTTCTTCCGTAGCGGCCTGGGTGGCGAACGGAACCAGCAGCACACTGGCAGACAAACATAGCTGAGCTAAACGATGGCTCCAGCGCATAGGGAAAACTCCTTGGATTGTTCAAGCAAGGGCGCCGAGCCCAGGCGGTGAGCGGGCTAGTATAAGACGGAACGCGTGGATAGGCAGCACCGAAAAAACAAGTGGGCCGTAGGACGTTTCCACGACTGGCCCCCTCCATTCCACTGTCACCGGACTGTCATCGAGGTTCTTTAGGCTGCTGGTTATTTCAAGGACGTTCCCATGCCTCGCGCCGAAGCCCTGCCCCTCCTCGCCCCGAGCCTGACCGCCGTACTGTTTGGCCTGAGCGGATGCCTGGTGGATTTCGGCGCGCGCATCCGCCAGCCAGGGGCAGCACCGGATGAGCATGGACAGCCAACACCGGGCGCCCTTGAGAGCTTGCACCACTTGCAGCACCAGGAAATCCCCTGCGCCTGGCTCGATGAATTGCCGCCTGCCGCCTGCCATGCCTTGGCGGCTTCCTTGCCCACGTGGATCAAACCGCCGCAACTTCCAGCAACAAATAATCCTTGGCCGGCGCCGCATGCCTGTTGGCAGGCGCTGATGGCGCTCAATGTCCAGCAACTGGAAGGTTGCGTGTTGGTCAGTGGCGAACCCAGGCTGTTGCAGTCGGGGCTCAACGCCGGCTTGTGGACCATCGGCCTGGCGTCCTGCGGCTCGCTGTGTGGCCTGGCGCCTGGCGAATGGCAGGCGCTGAGCCAACAGGAACGGGAAACCAAGCGCGCCAAGGCCACCGTGCAATTGTTCGGCCTGGGGGTGCATTCGGTGATCGATCACTTGGGCGAACTCGACACTTGCCTGGCGGACATCAGCCTGCGCCGACTCAAAGGCGAGAAGCCATGACCGGGATCATGCAGGGAGCGCGAGGGTAGATTACTCTTAAGGCAAGCCACGGACTTTTGACCCAGCGTCGCGGTCCATGGCTGTGCCTATCAATAAAGGGAGTACGCCAATGCCTGCCCGCGAATTGCAAGAACAGCTCAACAAACTGCGCGAGCAATTGGAACAGAACCCGCCGCTTTCCGGGCCAGAGCGCAAGAATCTGCATCAACTGATGATGCAGCTCGAAGGCGAGATAGAACTGGATAATAAGCTTCAGAATGCTGACCTGGTCGATGGCGTGAACCTGGCCGTCGAGCGCTTCGAACTGGATCACCCTACCATTGCCGGGACCTTGCGCAACATCGTGCAAGCCTTGGGCAACATGGGGATCTGACCCCCTCAAATGCAAAAAAGCCCTGCTATCGCTAGCGGGGCTTTTTCAGTTTTCACGATATGAAATGCAATCCCCTGTGCGAGCTGGCTCGCGATGGCGGCGTGTCAGCTGACATCAATGTCGAATGTGCCGCCCTCATCGCGAGCCAGCTCGCGCCCACAAGAGCTCACTGCCACAAGGAAAGTTTATTGACGGACCAGGCGCTGGTTCGGCAGTTGAACATCTTCAGTACTGCGATACGGGTTGATATCCAGCCCGCCCCGACGCACATACCGCGCGTACACCGTCAGTTTTTCCGGCTTGAGCAACCGCTGCAGGTCGAGAAAGATTCGCTCCACACACTGCTCATGGAAATCCGAATGCTGGCGGAAGCTGACGATGTAGGCCAGCAGGCTGGCCGGGTCCAGGGCCGCGCCGCGATATTCCACCGCCACACTGCCCCAATCTGGCTGGCTGGTCACCGGGCAGTTGGATTTGAGCAGATGGCTGTGCAGGCTTTGCTCGACGATGCGCGAAGCATCACAACGCAGCAGTTCCGGGCGCGGGTGCGCGTAGGAGTCGACGCTGATGTCCAAATCGTCGATGCACGTACCGGGCAGCGCCACAACGCCCTCGCGCTCCACGTCCTTGAGGCTGCGGATCCGCACGCCCACTGCTTTGCCGGCAGCCGCCGACAGGTCCTGGCACAGGGTCGCTTCCAGGCTCGCGGTATCGGCAAACGGAGTCTGATTCAAGGAGTTGAGGTACAGCTTGAAGGATTTGGACTCGATGATGTTCGGTGAGTCCGCCGGGATCGCGAATTCACCGATGGCCACCACCGGCTTGCCGGACGGCAGCAGCCACGACAGCTCGAAGCAGTTCCAGAAATCCACGCCCTTGTACGGCAGGGTCTCGGCCGTCAGGCCCAGTTCCGCCCATTTCGCGGTGCGCGGGATCGGGAACAGCAGTGACGGCGTGTACGTGGCGATGTATTCGCTGGATTTGCCCAGCGGCGAATGTTCGGCTGCGGGATGCATGACGGAAACCTGACTGAAGAATCAGCCGATTCTATCAGCCTTTGCCACAGCCTTTGAGTGCTTACTGACTGACTGTCAGGTCGCCCTTCATCCCGGCCTGGTAGTGGCCGGGAATATTGCAGGCAAACTCCAGGCGCGTGGCCGTGCTGAAGGTCCAGGTCAGCTCGGCGGTCTTGCCTGGCGCCACCAACACGCTGTTGGGGTCATCATGGCGCATGCTCGCCTGGTCGTGACCCATGGCGGCATGATCCATCCCCGGTTTCATCGCGGTTGGCATCAACTGGCCGCTCTGCTGCATCTTGAGCATTTCCTGCTGGTGCTCGGCGTGCATCGCCGCGTTGCCCAGGTTGAATTCGTGGAGCAATTGGCCTTTATTGACCAGAACGAACCGAACCGTCTCGCCCGCCTTGATGTCAAGGGCACCGGGATCGAATGTCATGTCGCCCATCAGCACCTCGATGCTGCGACTGGCCTTGACCGCTGGCGCGGGCTGGCCAAAATCAAAATGGCCCGGCGATGCCCACAACGGCGCACTGAAAGCCAGTGCGCAAGCGGCCAGGATCAAGCGGCTTCCCATCAACATGTCCATACTCCAATCAGATTCAGCGTGTGGGAAACTCTATCGTTGCAGGCCTGCCAGTCGGCTGACAGCTCGATTACAACTTTGTCAGGTTTCGCCACGAACCCGCCTGCCACGGTATAACGCCCTCGTCCCAACCCTGCTTTGAGCTGCCCATGAAACTGCTGATCGTCGAAGACCAAACCAAAACCGGCCAATACCTGCGCCAAGGCCTGGGTGAAGCCGGGTTCAACGCCGACCTGGTGGCCGATGGCATCACTGGCCAGCAACTGGCCTTGAGCGGTGAATACGCCTTGCTGATCCTCGACGTGATGTTGCCCGGCCGCGATGGCTGGCAGATCTTGCAAGCGGTCCGCGGGGCGGGGCTGGATACACCGGTGCTGTTCCTCACCGCGCGGGATGCGATACAGGATCGGGTGCATGGCCTGGAACTGGGCGCCGATGATTATCTGGTCAAGCCCTTTGCCTTTTCCGAGTTGCTGGCTCGGGTGCGCAGCCTGTTGCGGCGAGGAAGCTCGACGCAACAGGAAACCAGTCTGCAACTGGCCGACTTGCGCCTGGACCTGATCCGCCGTCGCGTCGAACGCAGCGGTCGGCGCATCGACCTCACCGCCAAGGAATTCGCCTTGCTGGAAATGCTCCTGCGCCGCCAGGGCGAAGTACTGCCCAAATCGCTGATCGCGTCCCAGGTATGGGACATGAATTTCGACAGCGACACCAACGTCATCGAAGTCGCGATACGACGCCTGCGCATCAAGATTGACGACGACTTCCCCGGCAAACTGATCCATACCGTGCGTGGCATGGGCTATGTGCTGGAAGAGCGCAGCCTATGAGGGGCCAGTGGTCGCTGAGCAGTCGTCTGGCGCTGCTGTTCGCCGCCTGCACTGCAGTGGTGTCATTGTTCGCTGGGGTCTTGTTCAGCCGTGGCAGCGAGGCGCACTTCATCGAGCTGGACCAACAACTGCTCGAAGGCAAGCTGATCGGCCTGCGCCGGGCCCTGCAAGACCTCGACGCTGAGCAGACCCAGGCGCGCCTGGAAGATGAACTGAGCCGTCAGGCCGACCTGGCGCTGCGCATCAAGGGCAGCGATGGTGCACGCTGGTACGACAGCTCGATCCGGATTCCAGCTCAATTGCCAGAGCGTCCCGGCCTGTCGACTCTCAACGATGTCGACACCGATTACCGGGTGTTGAATGCCCCGCTGTATCCCGACCGTGCCAATTCGCCGCAACTGACCCTGTTGCTGGACATCACCCATCACCAGCACTTCCTGCAACGCATGCAGCGCCTGATCTGGCTGACCGTCGGCCTCTCGGCCCTGGCCACCGCCCTGCTGGGTGCCTGGGCCGCCCAACGTGCCTTGCGCCCGTTGCGGCGCATGGGCGCCATTGCCGGCAGCGTCTCGGCCCGCTCCCTCAACGCCCGACTGCCCGAAGAGCAAATGCCCGCCGAATTAGCGGAACTGGCCCACAGCATAAACGCCATGCTCGGACGCCTCGACGACGCGTTTCAGCGGCTCTCAGGGTTTTCTGCCGACATCGCCCATGAATTGCGCACACCGCTGTCGAACCTGCTGACCCACACCCAGGTCACCCTCACCCGCGAACGCCCCCTGGAGGATTACCGCGAGGCGTTGCACAGCAATCTCGAAGAACTGCAATGGATGGCGCAACTGGTCAACGACATGCTGTACCTGGCCAAGGCCGACCACGGCCTGCTAGCGCTCAATCGCGAACCGCTGCAATTGGCCGAGGAAGTGGACGTGCTGCTGGACTTCTTCGCGCCCCTGGCCGAAGACACCGATGTCCGCTTGAGCCGCGAGGGCGATGGCCGCATCGAGGGTGACCGCAACATGTTGCGCCGGGCGCTCTCCAACCTGCTGGACAACGCCCTGCGCTTCACCCCCGTTGACGGCGAAGTGCGGGTGCGCATTGTCGATGAGGCTCGAGGGGTGAACGTAAGTGTGGAAAACAGTGGCGAGGGGATTGCCGCGGACTTGCTGCCGCGCCTGTTCGACCGCTTTTATCGCGCCGACCCGGCGCGCCAGGAGGGCAGCAGCGAACATGCCGGGCTCGGACTGGCCATCACCCGCTCGATCATCCGCGCTCATGGCGGGCAGATCCGTTGTGAATCGGCCGATGGCTGGACGCGGTTCCTGATCGAATTGCCGAAGGGAGATTAAGCCCGACACGCCCCCCCGGTGGGGGGAGGCCTGTAGGAGCTGACGAGTGCAACGAGGCTGCGATCTTTCCCCAGACATTTGAGTCTCAAGCGAAAGATCAAAAGATCGCAGGCTTCGCCAGCTCCTACAGAGCCCAGCGGGAGCAAGCTCCCCCGTCACAGGGATTCAGAATCTGCGACAACCTCAGGAATACCGCAACGCCTGCGCCGGCTCGATCTTCGCCGCACGCCACGCCGGGTACACGGTGGCGAGGAAGCTCAGGATGAACCCGGCCGAGCAGATCAGCAGTACATCACCGCGCTGCAGCTCCGACGGCAGGTTGCTGACGAAGTACACGTCGGAACTGAAAATATGCTGGCCGCTGACCCGTTCCAGCCAGCCCACCAGCGCACTGACGTTCAGCGCCGCGATCACCCCCAGCACGCCGCCAATCAGCGTGCCGACAACGCCGATCACGGTGCCCTGGACCATGAAGATCGCCATGATCTGCCGCGGCGTGGCGCCGATGGTGCGCAGAATCGCGATATCCGCGCCTTTGTCGTTCACCACCATGATCAGGGTGGCGATGATGTTGAACGCCGCCACCGCGACGATCATCAGCAACAGCAAGCCGATCATGGTTTTCTCCATTTTCATGGCACTGAACAGGCTGCCCTGGGTGTGGGTCCAGTCATCGGCCTTGTAGGCCGCGCCAAGGCGGGTGGCGATGTCACCGGAGACCTTCGGCGCCGCGTACAAATCTTTCACCGCCAGGCGCACGCTTTGCACCTGATTCGGCTGCCACTGCTGCATCTGGGCGGCGTCGGCCAGGTGGATCAACGCCATGGAGCCATCCAGTTCGGCGCCCACCTTGAACACACCTACCACATTCAGCCGCTGCATCCGCGGGGTGATGCCGCCGGGGGCACTGCTGACTTCCGGCACGATCAGGGTGATTTTGTCGCCGACGTTCAGACGAAAACGCCGGGCGGTGATTTCGCCGATCACCACGCCAAACTCGCCCGGCTTCAAGGCATCCAGACGCCCTTGGACGATATGCTGGGCGACGATGGACACCTTGCCTTCCTGGGCCGGATCCACGCCACTGATCTGGATCGGCTGCATCGAGCCCCTATGGCTCAGCATCCCTTCCATTTCGGTAAACGGCACGGCGGCGGTCACTTCAGGGTTTTTCAACGCCGCGGCGGCCACCGGCTGCCAATCGTCGATCGGATTGACGCCGACGATAGTGGCGTGGGGCACCATGCCGAGGATGCGCGAGCTCATTTCGCGCTGGAAGCCGTTCATCACCGACAACACCACGATCATTGCCAACACGCCCAGGGCAAGGCCAATCATCGAGGTCATGGAAATGAACGAAACAAAGCGATTGCGGCGCTTGGCGCGGGTATAGCGCGTGCCGATAAAGATCGATAACGGTCTGAACATTCGCGGGGCACCGTATGAAAATAAAAGACCCGACGCTTGCAGCAAGCCCCGGGTTTTGGTCGGTCAGATGGGCGTCAGGCAACCTTCCTGCAAGTGCAGGACGCGGTCCATCTGCCGGGCCAGGTTCATGTCGTGGGTCACCACCAGGAACGCAGTGCGCATCGAGGTGCTGAGTTCCAACATCAAATCCTGGATGCCTTGGGCGGTGTGGGAGTCGAGGTTGCCGGTCGGCTCGTCGAGCATCACCAGGCCTGGCTTGTTGACCAGGGCCCGGGCAATCGCCACGCGCTGGCGCTCACCACCGGACAATTCGGCCGGTTTGTGCTCCAGGCGATGTCCCAGCCCTACCCGCTCGAGCAACGCCGTGGCGCGCTGGCGGGCTTCAGGAATCGCGGTGCGCCCGATCAACAGCGGCATGCAGACGTTTTCCAGCGCGGTGAACTCGGGCAGCAAATGGTGGAACTGGTAGACGAAACCCAGGGAACGGTTGCGCAGCAGGCCACGGGCCTTCTCATTCAGCGCCGAAAGTTCTTCGCCCGCCAACCAGACACCGCCGCAGGTCGGTGTATCCAGGCCGCCCAGCAGGTTGAGCAAGGTACTTTTACCCGACCCAGAGGTGCCGACAATCGCCACGCGCTCGCCAGGATGCAACTCCAGTTGCAGCCCCGACAACACCACCACCGACTCAGGGCCTTCCTCGTAGGATTTGCCCAGGTTGCGACAGCTCAAGATTGCTTTTTCACTCATGCCCGACTCACTCATAACGTAACGCCTCCGCAGGCTGGGTGCGCGCGGCACGCCAGGCAGGATACAGGGTGGCGAGGAAACTCAGGACCAACGCGGCGCCGCAGACCATCAACACGTCATCGGCCTGCAATTGCGATGGCAGGTAGTCGATGAAGTACACGTCGGCGTTGAGAAATTTGTGCCCGATCAGGCCTTCGAGGGCGGCAATCGCGGCGCTGACATTCAGCGCGGCGAACATCCCGACCAGGGCGCCGACGAACGTACCGATCACGCCGATCACCGTGCCCTGGACCATGAAGATCCGCATGATCTGCCCCGGCGTGGCGCCAAGAGTACGCAGGATCGCGATGTCGCCCTTCTTGTCGTTCACCACCATCACCAGCGTAGAGATGATGTTGAACGCCGCCACGGCAACGATCAGCAACAACAGTAGGCCGATCATGGCTTTTTCCATACGGATCGCCTGGTACAGGTTGCCGTGGGTGCGGGTCCAATCCCGGGCGTAGTAACGGTCTTCGCCGAGTTGCTGGGCGATGGTCCAGGCCACACGCGGGGCCTGGAACAGATCGTCGAACTTCAACCGCAGGCCCTGGACCTGATCCGGCTTCCAGCGATGCAGGCGCGCCAGGTCCTGGAGGTTGGTGACGCCCAGGTAACCGTCCAGCTCGCCGGCGCCGACATGGAAAATGCCGACCACGGTAAAGCGTTTCATGCGCGGGAACATGCCGCCCGGGGTCACGGTGACCTCCGGGGCGACGAACGTCAGCTTGTCGCCAATGGCAACGCCAAGCTTGGCCGCAGCCTTGTCGCCGATGACGATGCCGAAGCTGCCTGGCGCCAAATCGTCGAGTTTGCCCTGCTGCATGAAGTTATCGATGATCGATACCTGCCGCTCGAGCCCGGGGTCGATGCCATTGAGCAACACCTTGGACACCTTGCCGTCGTTGGTCAGCAGCCCCTGCATCTGGGTGAACGGCGCAACGGCCAACACCTGCGGGTTCTGCTTGACCTTGGCGGCCAGGCTCGGCCAATCGCTGATGGCTTCACCGGATTCGAGGGTCGCGTGGGGCACCATACCCAGCACTCGGGTGCGCATCTCATGGTCGAAGCCGTTCATCACCGAGAGCACGACGATCATCACGACCACGCCAAGGGCCAGCCCGATGATGGACGTCAGGGAAATGAACGATACGAAATGATTGCGACGCTTTGCACGGGTATAACGCGTGCCGATAAATACGAAGAGAGGTCTGAACATGTCGGGGCTTGTTCGGAGGGAAAAGGAACGTCCTTGTGGCGGGGGTCACAAACCAGCTTTACACTCAGACCACCGCCGCTACCATGGGTTCGCCATGTCGACATTAGATGAAGAAGATCGCCGCGAATACTACCGTATCGAGGACACGATCGCACTGGAAATTCGGCCCCTGTCCATTCCTGAAGCTGCTGACCAGGAAGTGTTGCAGGATGCTTCTCCACTGTTCAATCTGCTCAGTGAATTGCACCTGAGCGAATTCGAGTCACAGCACCTGCTGCGCCAGATCAGTGAGCGCGAACGCAGCATCGCGGCGTACCTCAAGGCAATGAACAAGCGCATCGACCTGCTCAGCCAGGTCATTGCCCTGACGGTGCTCAGCGAAATCGGCGAGCCGCAGCCGGTGATCATTTCCGAAGGCGGCATCGACTTCCAACACACCACGCCGATCGCGATCAGCACCCACCTGTCGATCAAGCTGGTGCTGATGCCACAAGCCCTCGGCCTGTTGCTGCGGGCGCGGGTCACCCACTGCGACCCCAAGGGCGACGGCTACGACGTGGGCACCGAGTTCGAACGCCCGACCGACGCCCAGCGCCAACTGCTGGCCCGCTACATCCTGCAGAAGCAGGCACAAGAACGGCGCCTGGCCCGGGAACTGAACGAATCTGGTATCAATAAGGAAGAACCGTGACCCTCATTTATGGCCACCGCGGCGCCAAGGGTGAAGCGCCGGAAAACACCCTGAGCGGTTTTCAGGAGTGCCTCAAGCACGGCGTACGCCGTTGCGAGCTGGACCTGCATCTTTCGATGGACGGCGAGTTGATGGTGATCCACGACCCGACCCTCAAGCGCACCACCGATCGCCGTGGCAAGGTGGTGGAACATGCCGCCGCCGAGCTGGTGACCTACGATGCGCGCAAGGGTGGCCCGGGCTGGATCAAGCCGTGCCCGATCCCACGCCTGGAGGAGCTGTTCGAGAAGTGTGATTTCGAGCACTGGCAACTGGAGGTCAAGAGCGCCTCGCGCACCCGCGCCGCCGCCACGGTGCTGGGCATCCGCGAAATGGCCCAGCGTTTCGGGCTGCTGGACAAAATCACCATTACGTCCAGTTCCCGGGAAGTGCTCAAGGCAGCCCTGGACCTGACCCCGGACATCTCCCGTGGACTGGTGGCCGAATACGCTTGGCTCGACCCGTTGAAGGTCGCCCAGAGTTACGGCTGCGAGATTCTGGCGCTGAACTGGACCCTGTGCACGCCGGAACGCCTGATCAAGGCGCAGCGCCAGGGGCTGCATGTATCGGTGTGGACCGTCAACGAGCCCGCGCTGATGCGCAGACTCGCCGACTTTGGCGCTGACAGCCTGATTACAGACTTTCCCGGTTTGGCCACTGCCACGCTCGAGAATGGCTGAAATCGGTCTCCCCGGCCGGCTCAGGCCACCGGCCGGAGCCGCTCAAAAAAGCCGGTTGAGCCCGTCATAGGCCGCTACCCGATAGGCTTCGGCCATGGTCGGGTAGTTGAACGTAGTGTTGACGAAGTACTTCAACGTGTTCAGTTCGCCCGGCTGGTTCATGATCGCCTGGCCGATGTGCACAATCTCTGACGCCTGGTAGCCGAAGCAGTGCACGCCCAGTACTTCCAGGGTCTCGCGATGGAACAAGATCTTCAGCATGCCTTGCGGCTCGCCGGCGATCTGCGCCCGCGCCATGCCCTTGAAGAAGGCCTTGCCCACTTCATACGGCACCTTGGCCTGGGTCAGCTCCTGCTCGTTCTTGCCGATCGAGCTGATCTCCGGAATGGTGTAGATGCCGGTCGGCACGTCGTTGACGAAGCGCCAACTGCCGTTATCGACAATGCTGCCAGCGGCCGAGCGGCCCTGGTCGTGGGCGGCACTGGCCAGGCTCGGCCAGCCGATCACGTCACCGGCACCGTAGATGTTCGGCACGCAGGTCCGGTAGTTCTCGTCGACTTCGATCTGGCCACGGCCGTTGACCTTCACGCCGATGTTTTCCAGGCCCAGGGCGTCGGTGTTGCCGGTACGGCCGTTGCACCAGAGCAAGGCGTCGGCCTTGATCTTCTTGCCGGACTTAAGATGCAGGATCACCCCATTGTCGACGCCTTCGACGCGGTCGTAATCTTCGTTGTGGCGCACGGTGATGTTGTTGTTGCTGAAGTGATAGCTCAGGGCCTGGGAGATTTCCGAGTCCAGGAAGCTCAGCAACTGGCCGCGGTTGTCCACCAGCTCCACCAGTACACCCAGGCCGCTGAAGATCGAGGCGTATTCGCAACCGATCACGCCAGCGCCGTAGACGATGAGCTTACGCGGGGTGTGACCCAGGCTCAGGATGGTGTCGCTATCGTAGATACGTGCGTGGTGGAAATCGATGTCGGCCGGGCGATACGGGCGTGACCCGGTGGCGATGATGATGTGCTTGGCCACCAACTTCTCGACCACGCCATTGCCGCAAACCACTTCGATCGTCTGTTCGTCGGCAAAGCTGCCGGTGCCGAAGAACACATCAACGCGATTGCGGGCGTAGTAGCCGGTGCGCGAGGCCACCTGCTTGGAAATCACCTTCTCGGCGCTCTTGAGCACGTCCGGAAAGGAGAACCAGCGCGGCTCGCCGATGGCCCGGAACATCGGGTTGGTGTTGAACTGCATGATCTGCCGGACCGAGTGACGCAAGGCCTTGGACGGGATGGTACCCAAGTGGGTGCAGTTGCCGCCGACCTGCCGACGGCTGTCGACCATCGCCACCTTGCGCCCTGCCTTGGCCGCGTTCATTGCCGCGCCCTCCCCCGCCGGGCCGGAACCCAGTACCACCACGTCGTAGTTGTAGACAGCCATGCGTACTCCTCAGAACAGGCCGCGGCACCACACTTGGCACCGACGGCTAAATCATGCCGGCCTGCGGCATGAAGGAACAATTTGGGGCCGGTTCACGAGCCCGGCCACAGTCTATACAAGCGTCAACGCCGCGCACATTACCCCTTGGTCGCGTCGTAGGCTAGGGGGCGTTCTCAATTAGTTTCCCCACCGCGTTGTGCCTTAAAGCGGGCCAGGCAAGGCGCAGGCCGCTGGGAATGGGCTCCCTTTCCAAGGCCTGCAACGCAGCATCGCCCGTGTTAAGGCGCAACCCGCAGGGCCGGGCCTGCTGTTGTGCAGGGCTGTGTTGCTCGAAGCTTATTTGGAATGAGCAAACCGCGCTTCTCGCGCCTTGCCCTGCACAACAGCAGACCCGGCGCGGTGGGGAAACTAATTGAGAGCGCCCCCTCTGTCTGTGCTATTTCGCCACAGGTAGGCTTTCACAGCGCTGTCATCATTGGTTTTTTCCGCGACTGATCCGTTCAAACTCATCATTGGTACGAGTCAAAAAACGATCGCCATCGCGCAGCACGAAAAATACCCCGATGCCATGTTTCTCGGCATAGTCCCAACCCCGTTCAGGACCGAGAATCAGCAACAGCGTCGATAGTCCATCGGCCATCAACGCCGAAGGATGAATCACCGTGACTGACGCCAGGTTGTGTAGGACCGGCGTACCGGTGCGGGCATCAAACGTGTGGGAATAACGTCTGCCGCCCTGTTCGAAATATTTACGGTAGTCGCCCGAAGTAGAAACCCCGTAACCGTTGACCTCGATGACACGCTCGGCCACTTGCCGGTCGTCCCGGGGCTCTTCCAGGGCGATACGCCAAGCCGAACCATCGGGCTTGCGTCCCGCGGCCTTGAGCTCACCGGTAGCTTCGGCCAGGTAACTGTCAATACCCAGAGCCTGGAGCCTGGCGGCGATACGATCGACGGCATAGCCTGCGGCGATACTGTTGAAGTCGACCTCCACTGCGGCGTCCTTGCACAGCCGGTCGCCGTCGATGCGCAAATGAGCATGACCGACGTGCTGGCGCATCAGGGCCAAAGCGTCTGCAGTCGGCACTTTCTCTTCCCGGGACTGGGGGCCGAAACCCCACAGGTTGAGCAGCGGCTCCACGGTCAGGTCGAAGGAGCCGTCACTTTGAACCGACAACTGCTCGCCCACTTGGACCAACGCCAGGACCGGGCCAGGCATGAGCTGACAGCTATTGGCCGGCAGCGCGTTAAAACGCTCGATGTCCGAGTCGCTGCGATAGGTCGAGAGTTGCCGATCCACTTCGGCGAGGATGTTTTCCACCTCGACCTGCACTGTTTTCGCAGCGGGCCCGGCGGAATGTCTGACGTATTGAATCGAATAGTGGCTGCCCATGGTCGGGCCGTCGAAGCGCTCCAGGGTGTCGCCGTTGCCGCACCCCGACAACCCGCCGGCCAGCACCACAAGCCCAATCCATCGTCCAGTTAACAAATCTTCACCCCCCCTCAAAACCGCGCCCGCCATTATGAACTTCAGCGCACACAAAAACCTGTGGGAGCCAATGGAGCCCTGTGGGAGCAAAGGTTCCTGCAAGGCTCCCACAGGGGTGCAGCGCCTTCATACAAGATTTGCCACAGTGAGTACCTACACATGTCTTCCCACACGAGCAACGGCAAGGCGATTTTTCGCGTTGTCAGTGGCAACTTCCTGGAGATGTTCGACTTCATGGTCTATGGCTTCTACGCCACGGCCATCGCCAAGACGTTCTTCCCCACCGACAGTGCGTTCGCCTCGCTGATGCTGTCCTTGGCCACATTTGGTGCCGGGTTCCTGATGCGTCCCCTCGGGGCGATTTTTCTCGGCGCCTACATCGACCGCCACGGTCGCCGCAAAGGCTTGATCATCACGCTGGCGATGATGGCCATGGGCACCATACTGATCGCCTGCGTGCCGGGCTACGCCTTCCTCGGCGTGGCGGCCCCCTTGCTGGTGCTGCTGGGCCGATTGCTGCAAGGCTTCTCCGCTGGTGTGGAGCTGGGCGGCGTGTCGGTTTACCTGGCGGAAATATCCACGCCGGGGCGAAAGGGCTTCTTTGTCAGCTGGCAATCCGCCAGCCAACAGGCTGCCGTGGTGTTTGCCGGCCTGCTGGGGGTTGGCCTCAATCACTGGCTCAGCCCTCAGGAGATGGGCGACTGGGGCTGGCGCGTACCGTTCCTGGTGGGGTGCATGATTGTGCCGGCCATATTCGTGATCCGTCGCTCGCTGGAGGAAACACCTGAGTTCCAAGCGAGAAAACATCGTCCCAGCCTGTCGGAAATTGTCCGCTCCATCGGTCAGAACTTCAGCATTGTCCTGGCCGGCATGGCGTTGGTGGTGATGACCACCGTGTCGTTCTACCTGATCACCGCCTACACACCGACCTTCGGTAAGGCCGAGTTGAATCTGTCGGACCTGGATGCGCTGCTGGTCACGGTGTGCATCGGCTTGTCGAACTTCTTCTGGCTGCCCGTGATGGGGGCGTTTTCCGACAAGATCGGACGTAAACCCCTACTGCTCGGTGCGACTGTCCTAGCGATCCTGACGGCCTATCCGGCGCTGTCCTGGTTGGTGGTTAACCCCAGCTTCAGCCATTTGCTGATGGTCGAGCTGTGGTTGTCATTTCTGTACGGATCGTACAACGGTGCAATGGTCGTGGCCTTGACGGAAATCATGCCGGTCGAAGTGCGCACCACCGGTTTCTCCCTGGCCTACAGCCTGGCAACAGCGACGTTCGGCGGGTTTACCCCGGCGGCTTGTACCTACCTGATTCATGTGCTCGACAACAAGGCTGCACCCGGGATATGGCTCAGTGGTGCGGCGGTGCTGGGGTTGATTGCGACCTTGGTGCTGTTCAAGGGCAATCGGCATGCACTGCGGACTGCACAAGCTTCAGTCGTCGGCGGCGCCTGACACATCGCTATCGCGAGCAGGCTCGCTCCCACATTGGACCGCATACATCAGCAACAACTCGGTCAACTGTGGGAGCGAGCCTGCTCGCGAAGAGGCCGGCCCAGCCAACACAAACCTCCAGATACAAAAACGCCCCGACAAGTCGGGGCGTTTTCACAAGCGGCTAAAGCTTAGCGCGGGAACGCTGGCGGGTTTACACCGGCCATGTCTTCCATCACGCGAACCACCTGGCAGCTGTAACCGAATTCGTTGTCGTACCAGACGTACAGAACAACGCGATTGTCTTGGCTGATGGTGGCTTCAGCATCCACGACACCGGCGTGACGCGAGCCAACGAAGTCGGTGGACACCACTTCCTGGGAATTGACGAAGTCGATCTGCTTATGCAGATCGGAGTGCAGCGCCATGTAGCGCAGGTACTCGTTCATCTCTTCGCGAGTGGCGGCTTTCTCAAGGTTCAGGTTGAGGATGGCCATCGACACGTTTGGCGTCGGCACACGGATCGCGTTGCCGGTCAGCTTGCCAGCCAGCTCAGGCAGGGCCTTGGCAGCGGCGGTGGCAGCACCGGTCTCGGTGAGGACCATGTTCAGCGCGGCACTGCGGCCACGACGATCGCCCTTGTGGAAGTTATCGATCAGGTTCTGGTCGTTGGTGTACGAGTGAACCGTTTCGACGTGACCGTTGACGATGCCGAACTTGTCGTTCACCGCCTTGAGCACCGGCACGATGGCGTTGGTGGTGCACGAAGCAGCGGAGACGATTTTGTCGTCAGCGGTGATTTCCCCGTGGTTGATGCCGTGAACGATGTTCTTCAGCTTGCCCTTGCCAGGCGCAGTCAGCACGACGCGGTCGATGCCCGGGCAGGCCAGGTGCTGGCCCAGGCCCTCGGCGTCACGCCATACGCCGGTGTTGTCCACCAGCAGTGCGTCCTTGATGCCGTACTGGGTGTAGTCCACCTCCGTCGGGCTCTTCGCGTAGATCACCTGGATCAGGTTGCCGTTGGCGAGAATGGTGTTGTTTTCTTCATCGATGATGATGGTGCCGTTGAACGAACCATGGACCGAATCACGACGCAGCAGACTGGCGCGCTTGGTCAGGTCGTTCTCGGCGCCCTTGCGCACCACGATGGCCCGCAGGCGCAGGCCGTCGCCGCCACCGGTCTTTTCAATCAGGATGCGCGCCAGCAGGCGGCCAATACGACCGAAGCCGTACAGGACCACGTCAGTGCCTTTGCGAGGCGAAGCGTTCTGCTGGCCAACCACATCAGGCATCTCTTCACGAACGAACTGCTCGGCGCTACGGCCGTTGCCTTCGTTGCGGAACTTGAACGCCAACTTGCCCAGGTCCACCGACGCCGCGCCGAGCTTGAGCTCGCTCATGGCTTTGAGCAGAGGGAATGTTTCGTGGACGGAGAGTTCGCTGTCGTCGGAAGAACGGTGGCGAGCAAAGCGGTGGGCTTTGAGGATCGCGATGACAGACTGGTTGATCAGGCTGCGGCCATAGATCGAGCTCACCACGTTGTTATTGCGGTAGAGCTGACCGATGAGAGGGATCATCGCTTCTGCGAGAGCTTCACGATCAATCCATTCACCAAGACACTGGTCGGACTTCTGAGTCACGGTAACCTTCCACATGTAGGGGCTGAAAAAAGGGGCTACATTATGCCGCCGAGTCCTCGGCGGAGCAATGCGCGCCTGTCGCACCGTGGTTTTCCTGTCTGCCTGGGTAGTCTGCGACTGACAGCAGCCCCCTTCCCCCGCTACACTTGTCGACTTTGTCGCAACGCTGGAGCTCAACCTTCCGTGCCCGTTCTGCGTCTTCCGCTTCTCCCTGCCGCGGCAGGTAAACAGCACTGGGGCAACCTGCCCGGTGCCGCCCTGAGCCTGGCCATCGCCGAGGCTGCCAGCGCTGCAAAGCGTTTCACCCTACTGCTGACCGCCGACAGCCAAAGCGCCGAGCGGCTGGAACAGGAGCTGAGTTTCTTCGCTCCGGATTTGCCGGTCTTGCATTTCCCGGACTGGGAAACCCTGCCCTACGATCTGTTTTCACCGCACCAGGACATCATTTCCCAGCGAATCGCCAGCCTTTATCGGCTGCCGGAACTCAGTCATGGCGTTTTGGTAGTGCCCATCACCACGGCCCTACATCGCCTGGCGCCGACCCAATTCCTGCTTGGCAGCAGCCTGGTGCTGGATATCGGCCAGAAGCTGGATGTCGAGCAAATGCGCACCCGCCTTGAGGCCAGCGGTTATCGCTGTGTCGACACGGTGTACGAGCATGGCGAGTTCGCGGTACGCGGCGCCTTGATCGACCTGTTCCCGATGGGCAGTAAACTGCCTTATCGCATTGACCTGTTCGATGACGAAATCGAGACTTTGCGCACCTTCGACCCGGAAAACCAGCGGTCCATCGACAAAGTGCAGTCGATCCGCCTGTTGCCGGCCAAGGAGTTCCCGCTGCAAAAAGACGCCGTGACTCGCTTCAAGGCACGCTTTCGCGAGCGCTTCGATGTGGATTTCCGGCGCAGCCCGATCTTCCAGGACCTGAGCAGCGGGATTACGCCCGCCGGTATCGAGTACTACCTGCCGCTGTTTTTCGAAGAAACCTCCACCCTGTTCGATTACCTGCCCCAGGACACCCAGGTGTTTTCCCTGCCCGGCATCGAGCAAGCCGCGGAAAATTTCTGGAACGACGTGCGCAACCGCTATGAAGAGCGTCGCGTCGATCCTTCCCGACCTTTATTGCCGCCGGCCGAGCTATTCCTGCCGGTGGAAGACTGCTTTGCCCGCCTAAAGAGCTGGCCGCGGGTGGTGGCGAGCCAGCAGGACGTGGAAACCGGCGTCGGCCGCGAACGTTTCCCGGCCAAGGCGTTGCCGGACCTGGCCATCGAAGCCAAGGCCACCCAGCCTCTGGCGGCGCTGGCTGGCTTCCTCGATGCATTCCCCGGTCGCGTGTTGTTCACCGCCGAATCCGCGGGTCGTCGCGAAGTGCTGCTGGAGCTGCTTGAGCGCCTGAAACTGCGACCGAAGACGGTGGACAGCTGGCCGGACTTCGTCGCCGGCAAGGATCGCCTGGCGATTACCATCGCGCCGCTGAACGACGGCCTGGTCCTGGATGACCCGGCCCTGGCACTGGTCGCCGAAAGCCCTTTGTTCGGCCAGCGCGTCATGCAGCGCCGCCGTCGCGAGAAGCGCGCCGACGCCGCCAACGACGCCGTCATCAAGAACCTCACCGAGCTGCGCGAAGGCGCCCCCGTGGTGCACATCGACCACGGCGTGGGCCGCTATCTGGGCTTGGCGACACTGGAAATCGACAGCCAGGCCGCCGAGTTCCTGACCCTGGAATACGCCGAAGGCGCCAAGCTCTACGTGCCGGTGGCGAATCTGCACCTGATCGCCCGCTACACCGGCAGCGACGACGCCCTGGCCCCACTGCATCGCCTGGGCTCGGAAACCTGGCAGAAAGCCAAGCGCAAGGCCGCCGAACAGGTGCGCGACGTGGCCGCCGAACTGCTGGACATCTACGCCCGTCGTGCGGCCCGCGAGGGCTATGCCTTCGCCGATCCGAAAGCCGACTACGAAACCTTCAGCGCCGGTTTCCCATTCGAAGAAACCGTCGACCAGCAGACCACCATCGAAGCCGTGCGCGCCGACATGCTCGCGCCCAAACCCATGGACCGGTTGGTGTGTGGCGATGTGGGCTTCGGCAAGACCGAAGTGGCGATGCGTGCCGCGTTCATTGCCGTTCACGGTGGCAAGCAGGTGGCGATCCTGGTACCGACTACCCTGCTCGCCCAACAGCACTACAACAGTTTCCGCGACCGCTTTGCCGACTGGCCGGTGACCGTGGAAGTGATGAGCCGCTTCAAATCCACCAAGGAAGTGAACGCCGCGGTGGCCGACCTGGCCGAGGGCAAGATCGACATCGTCATCGGCACGCACAAGCTGCTGCAGGACGACGTGAAGATCAAGAACCTGGGGCTGGTGATCATCGACGAAGAGCACCGCTTTGGCGTACGCCAGAAAGAACAGCTCAAGGCCCTGCGCAGCGAAGTCGACATCCTGACCCTGACCGCCACGCCGATTCCGCGCACGCTGAACATGGCGGTATCGGGCATGCGCGATCTGTCGATCATCGCCACGCCGCCGGCCCGTCGCCTGTCGGTACGCACCTTTGTCATGGAGCAGAACAAAAGCACGGTCAAGGAAGCCTTGCTGCGTGAGTTACTGCGTGGCGGCCAGGTCTATTACCTGCACAACGACGTGAAGACCATCGAGAAATGCGCCGCCGACCTGGCCGAGCTGGTGCCGGAAGCGCGGATCGGCATCGGCCACGGGCAAATGCGCGAGCGTGAACTCGAACAGGTGATGAGCGACTTCTACCACAAGCGCTTCAACGTGCTGATCGCCTCGACCATCATCGAGACCGGCATCGACGTACCGAGCGCCAACACCATCATCATCGAGCGCGCCGACAAATTCGGCCTGGCCCAGCTGCACCAGTTGCGCGGCCGAGTCGGTCGTAGCCACCACCAAGCCTATGCCTACCTGTTGACACCACCGCGCCAGCAGATCACCCCGGATGCGGAAAAACGCCTGGAAGCCATCGCCAATACCCAGGATCTGGGCGCCGGCTTCGTGCTGGCCACCAACGACCTGGAAATCCGCGGTGCTGGCGAATTGCTTGGCGACGGCCAGAGCGGCCAGATCCAGGCCGTCGGCTTCACGCTGTACATGGAAATGCTCGAGCGCGCGGTCAAGTCGATCCGCAAGGGCGAACAGCCGAACCTCGAGCAACCCCTGGGCGGTGGGCCGGAAATCAACCTGCGCGTGCCAGCACTGATCCCGGAAGACTACCTGCCGGACGTTCACGCACGGCTGATCCTCTACAAGCGCATCGCCTCGGCCAGCGACGAGGAAGGCCTCAAGGACCTGCAAGTGGAGATGATCGACCGCTTCGGCCTGCTGCCGGAACCGACCAAGAACCTGGTGCGCACGACGCAGCTCAAGCTCATGGCCGAACAACTGGGCATCAAGAAAGTCGACGGCGGCCCCAACGGCGGCCGTATCGAGTTCGAGGCCCAGACGCCGGTCGATCCACTGGTGCTGATCAAGTTGATCCAGGGCCAGCCCAAACGCTACAAATTCGAAGGGGCCACGATGTTCAAATTCATGGTGCCCATGGAGCCCGCGCAAGAGCGCTTCAATACCGTAGAGGCGCTGTTCGAGCACCTCACCCCGACCACTGCTTGAAGGACGCCACATGCGCCTGTTTCGCTCACTGACCTTGTTGTTGACCCTGGTCGCCCCCCTGGCGTTTGCCGACGACCTGTATCAGGTTGAAATGATCCTGGTGCGCCAGAATGCCGAGCCGGCGATTGTCAGCCGCGCCGCACCGGAAGACTGGGACGCCGGCGCGCAACGCCTCGGCGCGGACAGCCAGCGCACGCCGGCCATGGGCCACATCGTCGAGAAACTCACCGCCAGCGGCCAATACACGGTATTGATGCACAAGGCCTGGCAGCAGACCCTCGGCGAACAGGAGCACAAAGTTGCCATCAGCGACGGCGCCGAACAGTTCGGGCAATTCCCCATCGAAGGCACCCTGGAACTGAAGCTGGGTCGTTTCACCGACGTGGATGCCGATTTCTGGATCAACCAGATCAACGCCAATGGCCTGGTCACCTCCAGCGAGCGCCTCAAGCAGCAGAGCCATACCAAAAATGGCCAACTGAACTTCCTCGACAACGGTCATCTTGGTCTGCTGATCAAGATCACCTCGTTGACCGCGCCCGCGCCACGGCAGGCACCTGAAGTCATTCCGGACTGATTGGCGCGCCTATGCCTTCGCCCCTGAGCAAACCCCTGGCACCTTCCTGGGTCAATCGATTCAAGGAACAGAGCCTGGAACGCGGGCGCCGTTATGCGCTGGAAAACCGTGTCAGGATCGTCGAGGCCGGCGACAGCACCATCACCGCCAGTTGCGAAGGCTCTGGCGGAAACGTCTACCGTCAGACCATTCGCCTTAAAGAGTCAGCCAAGGGCACCCTGATTCTGCTCGAAGCCGCGTGCTCCTGCCCGGTGCGCATCAACTGCAAGCACTGCGCGGCGGTGCTGCTGCAAGTCCAGGAAACCCTGGCCTACCCGGCCGCCGAAAAAGACGCGCAATTGCTGGAGAAACTTCAGGCGGTGCTGGACAACCGCAGCCCCAAGGCCCCGCCACAAGTGCTGGTGGACAACGTGCAACCGGTGCCGCGCCTGTGGCTGGCCAGTGTCGAGTTCAGCGCCTTCGAGCCGCGCAACGGCAAGATGCAGCGCTACATTCAACACCGCGCCGCGCTGTCGTTCAGTTACCTGGACGAATACGTCAGCGGCCAGCGCAACACCGACGTGCTGATTCGCCAGGAAACCCAGACACTGCGGATAAAACGCCACACCGATGTGGAACAGTCCTACCGCGAACAGCTGCGAATCCTCGGTTTCAAGGTCGCGACCCGACAAAGCAAGGCCCTGCCGGAAAGCGCCGGCGAACTGTACGAGATGGTCAACGACAGCGCCTGGCTGACGTTCACCCTCAATGACCTGCCGAAACTGCGTACCCAGGGCTGGGAACTGCAGATCGACGAAGACTTCGGCTTCGACCTGACGGCCGTGGACGAGTGGTACGCCACCGTCGAGCAAACGCCGGAGCGGGACTGGTTCGACCTGGAACTGGGGATCATCGTCAACGGTGAGCGCCTGAGCCTGCTGCCGATCCTGCTGAACCTGATGCGCTCGCACATCGAACTGTTCAACCCGGAACGCCTGGCCAGGCGCCGAGACGACGAGCTCATTCTGGTCAACCTGCCCAACCGTCCGAACTCGGAGTTCGGCCCGCAGCAAGTGGCCCTGCCCTATGGCCGGCTGAAACCGGTGCTGGCGACCCTGGGCGAGTTTTACCTGCAAGAGCCCGGCACCACCAAACTGCGCCTCAACAGCGCGGACGCCCTGCGCCTGAATCCGCTGCAGGACATACCGTTGACCTGGGAGGGTGGCGAACACATTCGCGGCCTGGCCCAACGCCTGCGGGACATCAAGGATTACACCGCGACCGCGCCAGAGGGCCTGAATGCGAGGCTGCGGCCGTATCAACTCGAAGGCTTGAGCTGGATGCAATCGCTGCGGCAGCTGGAAGTCGGCGGCATTCTCGCGGACGACATGGGCCTGGGCAAAACCCTACAGACTCTGGCGCACATTCTCAGCGAAAAACACGCCGGACGCCTCGACCGGCCGTGCATGGTGGTCATGCCGACCAGCCTGATCCCCAACTGGCTCGACGAGGCAGCTCACTTCACGCCGCAGCTCAAGGTATTGGCGCTTTACGGCGCCGGGCGCAAGCAGCATTTCGACCGGCTGGCCGATTACGACCTGGTCCTCACCACCTATGCCCTGCTGCCCAAGGATGTCGAGCGTCTGGCTGCGCAGCCATTGCACGTGCTGATCCTCGATGAAGCCCAGTACATCAAGAACCCCACCAGCAAAGCCGCCCAGGCCGCCCGGGAGCTCAACGCCCGCCAACGGCTGTGCCTGTCCGGCACGCCCCTGGAAAATCACCTGGGCGAATTGTGGTCGCTGTTTCACTTCCTGCTGCCGGGCTGGCTCGGGGACATCAAGAGTTTCAACCGCGACTACCGTGTACCGATCGAAAAGCGTGGCAGCGATGTACGACTGCAGCACCTCAACGGCCGGATAAAACCTTTCCTGCTGCGCAGGACCAAGGAGCAAGTGGCGACGGAATTACCGCCCAAGACCGAGATCATCCATTGGGTCGAGCTCAGCGACGCCCAGCGAGACGTCTACGAAACCATGCGCCTGGCGATGGACAAAAAAGTCCGCGACGAAATCACTCGCAAGGGCGTGGCCCGCAGCCAGATCATCATTCTCGAGGCGCTGCTCAAGCTGCGCCAGGTGTGTTGCGACCTGCGCCTGATCAACGACGCCACCCTGCCCGTCCGAGGCAGCACCTCGGGCAAGCTCGACAGCCTGATGGAAATGCTCGAAGAGCTGTTTGAAGAAGGTCGCCGGGTGCTGCTGTTTTCCCAGTTCACGTCCATGTTGGCGCTGATTGAAGATGAACTGAAGAAACGCGGCGTCGATTACGCCCTCCTGACCGGCCAGACCCGGGACCGACGCACGCCCGTCAAGGAATTCCAGAGTGGCAAGCGTCAGATCTTCCTGATCAGCCTCAAGGCCGGTGGTGTAGGCCTGAACCTGACCGAGGCCGACACAGTGATTCACTACGACCCGTGGTGGAACCCGGCGACCGAAAACCAGGCGACCGACCGCGCCTACCGCATCGGCCAGGAAAAGCCGGTGTTCGTCTACAAGTTGATTGCTCGAGGCACAGTGGAAGAGAAGATCCAGCTACTGCAAAAGGAAAAATCCGACCTCGCGGCCGGCGTACTGGACGGACGCGTGGCCGGAGACTGGAAACTGCAGAGCGACGATATCGAAGCACTGTTCGCGCCGCTGCCGGACAAACTCGAGAAGCGCTGATTCACACCGTTTCCTGTGGGAGCTGAGCTTGCTCGGCTCCCACAGGGGATTTGCCGCGCCCACAAAGCCGGAGCCCGGCCCGTTCTAATGTGGGAGCGAGCCTGCTCCCGATGGCTGACTATCAGGCGACATAGCCAGTGAATGTGCCGGTGAATCAGGTCTTGGGCAACGGTGCAAACAACGCTTCGATATCGCTCTGCTCAAGCTTCCACCCACCCGTCGCGCCGCCATCCAGCAGGCTGCCCGCCAACGCAGCCTTGTCCTCCTGAAGCGCCTGTATCTTCTCTTCCACCGTGCCTCGGGCAATCAGCTTGTAGACGAACACTGGCTTGTTTTGACCGATCCGATAAGCCCGGTCGGTCGCCTGATTTTCCACCGCTGGGTTCCACCACGGATCGAAGTGAATCACCGTGTCGGCAGCCGTCAGATTGAGCCCCGTACCGCCGGCCTTGAGGCTGATTAGAAACAGCGACACCTTGCCACTCTGAAATTCCCTCACCGGGGTGCGGCGATCCGTGGTGGATCCGGTCAGTAAGGAATAGGTCAGGCTGTGCTTTTGCAGTTCCTCCTCGATCAGGGCCAGCATCGAGGTGAACTGGGAAAACAGCAGAATCTTGCGCCCTTCGCTGAGCAACTCTTCGAGCATCTCCATTAAACTGACCAACTTGCCGCTGCCGGAACGTAGCGCTTTGGCGGTCTGTACGGTATTGAGCAGCCGCAGGTCGCAGCAGACCTGGCGTAACTTGAGCAACGCATCGAGAATGATAATCTGGCTACGGGCCACTCCGCTTCGAGCGATTTCGTCGCGCACTTTCTTGTCCATGGCCACACGCACAGTTTCATAGACATCCCGCTGCCCGTCACTGAGGTCGACCCAATGGACGATTTCAGTCTTGGGTGGCAGCTCAGTAGCGACTTGTTCCTTTTTACGCCGCAGTAGAAACGGTTTTATTCGCGCCGTCAGATGGTGCATTCGCTCGCTGTTGCCATGTTTTTCGATCGGCGTCCGGTAGTCTCGGTTGAAGCTTTTGTTATCCCCCAACCAGCCGGGCAGGAGGAAATGAAACAGCGACCAGAGTTCGCCCAAGTGATTTTCCAGGGGCGTACCGGACAGGCACAAGCGCTGCCGGGCATTGAGTTCGCGAGCAGCCTGGGCGGCCTTGCTGGTGGGGCTCTTGATGTTCTGCGCTTCATCGAGAATCAGCACACTCCAGGCCTGGGGTTTCAGCACCTCCAAATCCCGCGGCAACAAGGCATAAGTCGTCAGAACCAGGTCGTACTGTGCAAGGCTGGCGAAATCTTTTTGCCGGGCTGCACCATGAAGCGCCACGACGTTGAGCTGCGGCGTGAAGCGTGCCGCTTCGTCGAGCCAGTTGGGAATCAGACTGGTGGGCATGACTGCAAGCGCCGGGACATCCAGGCGCCCGGCCTGCTTCTCACAAAGCAGGTGAGCCAGGGTCTGCAAGGTTTTACCCAAGCCCATGTCATCGCCCAGGATGCCGCCGACTTCCAGCTCGCGCAGGGTCTGCATCCAATTGAGCCCTTCCAGCTGATAAGGTCGCAGGGTGGCTTTGAGCCCCGCCGGCGCCGGGACATGAGCATGAGTCGACTCGTGTAATCGCTTGGCGAACGTACGCAACCGCTCCCCGCCTTGCCAGGTCAATGGCACGCTTTCAAGCACATTCAACCTGGCCGCATCAAAGGCATTCAACCGTATCGAGTCACCCCGGTGCTCCTTCATGTACAACTCACCAAGCGTTGCCATCAGCGGCTTGACCCGCCCATATGGTAACGCGACCTTCACACCAGGACCCGCCCCGAATTTTCCGCCGTTGAGATCGAGCAACATCAACTCTTCATCACCACGCCGATCAAGGTTGTCCGGATCCATCATCTCGGGGCTTGAGCGAAGCAGATGAAGCAAGATCGGCAGCAGGCTGTGCCGTTTCCCATCCACGACAATGCCCAGTTGTAAATCGAACCACTCTCGACCGGGAGACTCCTCGATGTCGGCGTACAACTGCTCCACCGGTTGCAGATCGAAATGAAAACCCGCTTCGATATCGATCTGCCAATTGGCGGCACGCAATCGCGGCAGGCCTTTGTCCATGAAGGCCAACCAGGCGTCGTCATCCGCCATTTGAAATAGCTCACCCCCGATGTCCGCCAGCGCAAGGCTCTTGCGACTTGTTTTCTTGAAACCTACCTTACGCAGAACAGTGCGAAAGGCCTGCTCGACATCCGGCTTACGCTCAATGCGCAAAATTTCGGTTCCGGACAGGATCGACAGTTCGGTGGATGCTTTGTCGTCCGCCACATGACCATCATAAATAAAGGTCAGTGCCGCGCGATGTTCTGGAACAGATTTCCAGTGCCGGAAGTTGATTGCACTTCCCAACGTCAACACCGCTCGCGGTTCAACACCTTCGATGATGCGCTCAGTCAGTTCTTTCGGCGGCGGGATAGGTCGGTCGACAGCGTTGATCCTATGGCTGAAAAGCACGACATCCCGAGCGGGTACCTCCGGCGCATGGCATAAATGGCACGCCAATTTGTCGTCCATTTCATAGGACAGCCGGCCAAGTTCCCTGCGCGATAAATCCAGATAATGAAGCGGCTCAAGCACCAGGAGGTTATCCAGTACCTGATCGCCACTGCGCCACCGAGACCGATAGTTGCCATTGGCCTGCTCAGCCCAGAAAAACTGCGCATTTTTTAGCGGACCTGCGCCCAATGGCTGCGGCGGGTCGAAATCCAGGAACAAGCGTGAGGAATGCAATGCCAGCGCCAGCACTTCGGCGCCGCTGCGACCTTGCAACGGAAAGCTGTTCTGGCTGTGATAATGCTGACTGCTGATAAGCGACTGGCCAATTTGCTTGTCGACGTCGGACATATAATTCGGAAAACGATTCAGCATGTCCGTCAGTTGGCCAAACGCTTTCAGATCCTTCAGGGAACCATCATCGAGCTGGCGCCCCTTGAAGAGTTCCAAAAGCCACTGCCCTAAGTGCGTCTTCTTGAGTTTGTAGAAGATCCGGACATCGGCGTCTTTTTTGCTCGGTAGCGAATCGGCGTCCCACTCGGGAATACACTTGATCCAGGTTTCAAGTTCAGAACTCAGGCGCTCGCTGGCGGAGCCGGCCTCCAGCGCTTGCGGATTCCACATCAAATGGAACATGACGGCAGCGCAGTGCTTGCAGCTGTCACCGACCGGGCACGAACATTCGTAACGAACGCCGTCGTAGCCCCGATAACGAGTGAGCGCGATCACCTGCTGATAAACATTATCGCCGCCACCCTCGCATTCGGCGTGAATCGATTGCTCATCTATCCGCAGTATCCGTACTCGCGCTCTCTCGGCGTAGTCGAACCCTCGCTCAAGGTAACGCTGATGGAAGCTTTCTCCCCAATCAGTCTCAAGAAGCGCCTCAATTGGCTGGGTCATGGGCACCGCCGATCATTACTCATGCCAGTCATGACAACTCCTTAATCAACCAACTGGGCAGCCCTCAGCGCGCCGTGCGCCGCCAGCCAGCGAGGGTCCTGACGGTATTCAGTGGAGGCGTAGGCCTGGCCGCGCATGCGGGCGATCCGCGCCGAAGGCTTGACCTTCAGGCGCTGGGCCGCGCTCAAGGCCAACTCCGCGGCAGCACGGTCGTTGCACACCAGGCCCATGTCACAACCCGCCGTCAAAGCCGCCTCGATACGGCTGGCAGCATCACCAACCACATGAGCACCGGCCATCGACAGATCATCACTGAAGATCACCCCATCGAATTGCAACTCGCCGCGCAGGATGTCCTGCAGCCAGCGGCGGGAAAACCCGGCTGGGTTGGCGTCGACCTGCGGGTAGATGACATGGGCCGGCATGACGGCGGCCAGTTGCTTGCTCAGCCTGGCAAACGGTACCAGGTCGTTGGCGCGAATCTGCTCCAGGCTACGCTCATCGTTCGGAATCGCCACGTGGGAATCGGCCTCGGCCCAGCCATGCCCCGGGAAATGCTTGCCGGTGGCGGCCATCCCGGCGGCGTTCATGCCGCGGATGAAGGCACCGGCCAACAACGCAGCGCGCTCGGGGTCGCCTTCGAAGGAACGGCTGCCGACGACGGCGCTGCGCTGGTAATCGAGGTCCAGCACCGGGGCAAAACTCAAGTCGAGGCCGACCGCCAACACCTCGGTGGCCATGATCCAGCCGCACTGCTCGGCCAGGTATTGCGCGTTCGGGTTGTCGGCTATCGCCCGCATCGCCGGCAACCGCACAAAACCCTGGCGCAGCCGCTGGACGCGGCCACCTTCCTGATCCACCGCCAATAAAAGATCGGGGCGGATAGCGCGGATCGACGCGCTCAGCTCGCGCACCTGACGTGGATGCTCGATATTGCGCGCAAAAATGATCAGACCGCCTACCTCGGGCTGGCGCAACAGGTGGCGATCTTCGGCCGTCAGCCAGGTACCGGCGACGTCCACCATCAACGAGCCTTGCAGGCCAGCAGTCATAGCATTTCCTTAATAACGATGAACCCGCGCGGTAACACAGGCACGACCACACCGCTGGGACCAAGGCCCGGCAGGTCGCGGTCATGCAATGAAAAATGGAACGGGTTCGAAACGAGAGTCGGCATGGGCGGCTAGCTTAGCGGATGTCGGCAGCCGCGCCCACCCGTGCGCTTACGCCTTGGCCAGCGCCGGTGTCGATTTACTGCGCGGACGCAATTGCGCGGCTGCCATGGCTTCATCGGTGACACCACTTTCGGCACGCATGCCGGCTGCCAGGAACGGCACCATCAGGCGCATCACCTGCTCGATCGAGGTGTTCACGCCAAAATCGGTTTCAGCGATGGCGCGCAACGCCTTGATACCGGACATGCTGAACGCCGCGGCGCCGAGCATGAAGTGCACCCGCCAGAACAACTCGATGGGCGGAATGCGCGGTGCGGCCTCGTTGACCAGCAGCATGTAGCGCCGGAAAACCTTGCCGTACATGTCTTCCAGGTAACGTCGCAGGTGGCCCTGGCTCTGACTGAAGGCAAGGCCCAGCAGGCGCATGAAAATGGAAAGGTCGTTACCGCTGCGCGGTTGCACGACAAGGGCTTGCTCGACCAGGATTTCCAGGAGCTCTTCCAGGGTCGGCTTGACGTCAGGCTTGGCCTGCCGACGCTCCAGCTCGCGATCGAGGCTGAGGCAGAAAGGCCCGAGGAACCGCGAGAATACCGCCTGGATCAGGGCCTTTTTCGAGCCGAAATGATAGTTCACCGCCGCCAGGTTCACCCCGGCCTTGCTGGTGATCAGACGCAACGAGGTTTCAGCGAAACCTTTTTCCGCGAACAACTGCTCGGCAGCATCGAGAATGCGTTCAACGGTTTCCGACTGGGCCATGGTTACTCCGCCTGACAAACACTTGTTTGAAACATACGTTTCAGCCTAGGGGTTGTCAAGCCTGCCGGGGCGTTTTGCGAATGCCCGGTCACGTATTTAACCACACCTTTTCACGGGTGGTAGCCATGTCGCATCCAACAACCCGACCGACCGTCCAGCGGCCTGTGGAAAAAGGAGGATTGCCAAGCGGTGTTCACTGTATATAATCCCAGTCACTGTATAAAAAGACAGAGCGATCAATATGCTAAAGCTGACGCCACGCCAAGCAGAGATTCTGGCCTTCATCAAACGCTGCCTCGAAGACAACGGCTACCCGCCAACCCGTGCGGAAATCGCCCAGGAACTAGGGTTCAAGTCGCCCAACGCGGCTGAAGAACACCTCAAGGCGCTGGCGCGCAAGGGTGCGATCGAAATGACCCCGGGCGCATCCCGTGGCATTCGCATCCCCGGCTTCGAAGCCAAGGCCGACGAAACCACCCTGCCGATCATCGGCCGGGTCGCGGCAGGCGCACCGATCCTCGCCCAGCAGCATGTCGAGGAGTCCTGCAACATCAATCCTTCGTTCTTCCATCCTCGGGCCGATTACCTGCTTCGTGTACACGGCATGAGCATGAAGGACATCGGCATCTTCGACGGTGACCTCCTGGCAGTTCACACCACCCGCGAAGCCCGCAATGGTCAGATCGTGGTGGCGCGAATCGGCGACGAGGTAACCGTCAAGCGCTTCAAGCGCGACGGCAGCAAAGTCTGGCTCATCGCTGAGAACCCGGAGTTCGCGCCCATCGAAGTGAATCTGAAAGATCAGGACCTGGTCATCGAAGGCTTGAGCGTCGGCGTCATTCGCCGCTAAAGGAGGCTTTATGCAGTTCCCTCACACACCACAACACACACAACTTCCGCTGTTCGAGGCATTCATGGCCCAACCGCTGGCTCCAGTCCTGAAAGAGGTCATCGAGTCGCCCTGGGGCGTCGAGCCTGAGGCTTTCAGCGAACTGTCGTTACGTGGTGCAGCCGGAAACTGCCTGAACCTGCTGGCGCCGATTCTGCGGGAACTCAGCCAGGACCAGGATGCTCGCTGGCTGACGCTGATCGCACCACCGGCCAGCGTCACCCAGGCCTGGCTGCGAGATGCCGGCCTGAACCGCGAACGCATCCTGTTGCTGCAACCGCGGGGTACCCAAAGCGCCCAACAGTTGACCTGCGAAGCCTTGCGCCTGGGCCGTAGCCACACCGTGGTCAGTTGGCTCAACCTGTTAACCGCGACCGCACGGCAACAGTTGATCAGCGCCGCCCGTATCGGGGACGCACAAAGTCTCAATATTCGATTGGGCTAAGACAAACGCGGGGCTTCTCCAAGGAAGAGAAGCCGACCAGCCACACCGTCAAAAAAGCCGACGGACGGGATCAATGAAGAACCCGCGGCCCCTCTTCCTTATTGAATTCGCCTTCAACCAGGCGACCTGCCATCTGGACGCCCACGCTCAGCATCGCCTTGGCGACTTCAACGTGTTGGCCCTGGAGGAATACCTTGGCGTCTTCGGAGAAGTTCAGGGTAACCAGAGACCCCTCGTCCTCAGCCCTGCGCAGCTCGATGCGGCCATCAGGAAGTTCGACAATTTCTAGAAAGGACGTTGGCATAAAAGTCTGTTCTCCACGAAAGTCGAGGATTATATAGTCATCGGCCAGGCTCCGCTCGGGATCTTGACCAAGCGTTATCATCGAAGGTAACGGGCCGAGGGGAAACTCAGCACTCGTTCAACCCTTCACGAAAGCGTATCGCCAGGCTCTTGAGGTTCTGGCGCCAGCTCTCCAGCTCCTCCCGGCTCAACTCCTGCTCAGGTTCTTGCTCGTCCAGATTGACCGCCACGATCAACGGCTGGGTCACGTCCCCCTTGGGCTTGCGTGGGGCCCGCGGCGGCTCGAACAGCGCCGCATGGGCCGTCAATAGCTTCGCCAGCCAGGTTTCCGGGTTATGCGCCAGCTCGACCATTTCGGCCAATTCCGGGATAGCAATGGTTTCCAGCACTTCGCGGGTCAACAACAGCTCGGCCCGTGGCGCATTCGCTTGTGGCAGGCGATAGAAACCGGCAATTTCATGGCACAACCCCAATAACGCACCGTACAGGTGAAACAACGCGGATTCGCGTCCTGCCTGGAGCAATGCCGGGGAATTCATCGCACGCCCATCCTCGGCCCTGGTGAGCGCCTCGAGCGACAGACCGGCGAAATAGATTTTCTGATTGGTGCGGGTATAGAGTTCGTGGGCCATGGCGGCATCTCCCCAACGAAATGAAAGCGTCACGCAAGTGCGACAGTGTCATGGATCAACCGAGGCCACTGCAAGCCAAAAACAAAAAGGCCGCATGAAAACCTATGGGTTGTCATGCGGCCTTTTGCTCACTTGAGACTTATTGGGGCAGCTACGCCCGAAACGTCGGACCGGTCCAGCGGGCGCAAGCCCCCTCGTCACACGTGAGTGCTGCCATCAGCTCTTGTCTTGCACCGCCCACTTACCACCGTCGTAGTACGCTTTCCAGCCAGTCGGCTTACCCTCGACTTCGGTTTGCACGTACTGCTCCTTGGTCTTGCGGCTGTAGCGAATGACCGCCGGGCGCCCTTCCGGATCCTTCTGCGGCGCTGCACAGAGGAAATGGTACTTCGGATCGATCTCGTCCTTGTGCGGCACGATTTCCATCACCAACGGTGCGCGGGTCTCGCGGTTTTTCGGGAACTGGCTGGCCGCCAGGAACAGGCCGGAGGCGCCGTCGCGCAGGATGTAGGTGTCGTTGACCTTCTCGCACTTGAGCTCAGGCATCTTCACCGGATCCATCTTCGGCGGCGCCGCGTCACCACTCTTGAGCAGTTTGCGGGTGTTTTTGCAGGTCGGGTTGGTGCAACCGAAGAACTTGCCGAAACGGCCGGTCTTGAGCTGCATCTCACTGCCACACTTGTCGCATTCCAGGCTCGGACCTTCGTAGCCCTTGATGCGATAAGTGCCCTCTTCGATCTCGTAGCCAGCACAGTCCGGGTTGTTGCCGCAGATGTGCAGCTTACGCTTTTCATCCAGCAGGTAGGCGTCCATCGCCGTGCTGCAGATCGGGCAGCGATGCTTGCCGCGCAGCACCAGGGATTCCGATTCCCCCTCGTCGTCCGCAGCGATTTCGTCGCCCGGCACCAGGTTGACTGTCGCCTTACAGCGCTCCTTGGGTGGCAGGCTGTAGCCCGAGCAACCCAGGAATACACCGGTCGAGGCGGTACGGATTTGCATCGGACGCCCGCAGGTCAGGCACGGGATATCGGTCATGACCGGCTGATTGGCGCGCATGCCACTGTCAGGGCTTTCGGCCACTTCGAGCTTTTTCTTGAAGTCGCCGTAGAACTCGTCGAGAACGTTTTTCCAGTCGCGCTCGCCCTGGGCCACATCGTCGAGGTTCTCTTCCATACCGGCGGTGAAGCCGTAGTCCATCAGGTTCGAGAAGCTCTCGGACAAACGCTCGGTAACGATGTCACCCATCTTTTCCGAATAGAAACGACGGTTGTGCAGCGCCACATAGCCGCGGTCCTGGATGGTGGAGATGATGGCTGCGTAGGTCGAAGGACGACCGATGCCGCGCTTTTCCATTTCCTTGACCAGGCTGGCTTCGGAGTAACGAGCCGGTGGCTTGGTGAAATGCTGAGTCGGATCAAGCTTGATCAGCTTCATCACGTCGCCCTGGGCCATGTCCGGCAGGACGTCGTCATCCCCAGGCTTGGTGATTTGCGGCATGACGCGGGTGTAGCCGTCGAACTTCAGGATGCGACCCTTGGCACGCAGTTCGAAGTCGCCAGCACCGACGCTGACCGTAGTCGACAGGTATTGCGCCGGCAGCATCTGACAGGCCAGGAACTGGCGCCAGATCAGCTCGTAGAGACGCTCGGCATCACGCTCCATGCCCGACAGCTTGCTTGGCTCGGTATTGGCGTCGGACGGACGAATCGCTTCGTGAGCCTCCTGCGCGCCTTCCTTGCTGCTGTAGACGTTCGGCGTGTCCGGCAGGTATTTCTTGCCGAACTCGCTTTCTATATATGTGCGCGCCATCGCCACGGCATCGACCGAAAGATTGGTCGAGTCAGTACGCATATAGGTGATGTAACCAGCTTCGTAAAGACGCTGGGCCATCATCATGGTTTTCTTCACGCCAAAACCCAGGCGATTGCTCGCGGCCTGTTGCAGCGTGGAGGTGATGAACGGCGCCGACGGCTTGCTGCTGGTCGGTTTGTCTTCGCGCTTGACGATGCTGTAGCTGGAAGCCTTGAGCTTCTCCAGCGCCACCATGGCCTGGGCTTCGTTGAGCGGCTTGAAGGCCTCGCCCTTCTCCCGGGCCACGTCGAAGCGTACGGTGGCGCCCTTGGCGGTGCCGAGGTCGGCGTGGACTTCCCAGTACTCTTCAGGGATGAACGCACGGATCTCACGCTCGCGCTCCACCACCAGCTTTACCGCGACCGACTGCACACGACCGGCCGACAGACCACGGGCGATCTTGGCCCACAGCAGGGGCGAGACCATGTAACCCACCACGCGGTCGAGGAAGCGACGCGCCTGTTGAGCATTGACCCGATCGATATCCAGCTCGCCCGGCTGGGAGAAGGCTTCCTGGATGGCCTTCTTGGTAATTTCGTTGAACACCACGCGCTTGTAGCGGCTGTCATCCCCACCAATGGCTTCGCGCAGGTGCCAGGCAATGGCTTCCCCTTCGCGGTCCAAGTCCGTCGCGAGATAGATGGTGTCGGCATCCTTGGCGAGCCGGCGCAGCTCTTCGATGACCTTTTCCTTGCCCGGAAGGATCTCGTACTTGGCTTTCCAGCCGTGTTCCGGATCGACCCCCATGCGTGAGACCAGCTGCTTGCGCGCCTTGTCTTTCGGCGACAGCGCCGGCACTTCACCGGCGGCAGCCTTGCCGCGCTTGGCGGCTGGCTCCTTGTTGGCGCTAGCCGAACCGCTGGTGGGCAGGTCTCGGATATGGCCGATACTCGACTTCACCACGTATTGGTTGCCCAGATACTTGTTGATGGTCTTGGCCTTAGCCGGGGATTCCACAATGACCAGCGATTTGCCCATGGATCAGAAAATTCCTGAATTCTAAAAAGTGAAAGGCGGTTGGCGCCTGACGCGGCACCGCTATATATAGTGGCTGCAAGGTGAGGTCAAGCGCAGGGTTGCCCGCATGCCGGCCTCAAGGCTTGGGAAAAATGCTTTCCTCGGCCTGCACCAAAGCAAAGCGTGGCACCTGTTCCCCGTCAACCTCGACGGACTCTTCGAACATGCTCAAGGGGCGCACCCAAAAGCCGTAATCGCCATACAGGGCTTGATAGAAGACCACTTCTTCCTCGGTCTCGGAATGCCGCGCGATGCTGAATACACGGTACTGCGGACCTTTGTAATGCTGGTAGAGCCCAGGTTGTATCGGCATGCTCGGCACTCACTCAAATTTTTTCAAAATAAAAACAAAATCTTTTTTTTACTAAACCCGAAAAAACAAAAACCGGGGCACTTGGCCCCGGCTTCCATCGACGCAACGCTTAGACGCGTTCGAAGACAGTGGCAATGCCCTGGCCGAGACCAATACACATGGTGGACACACCAAAGGTGCCGCCATTCTGCTTCATGACGTTGAGCAGCGTGCCGGAGATGCGTGCACCGGAGCAACCGAATGGGTGACCCAGGGCGATCGCGCCGCCGTGCAGGTTAACCTTCTCGTTCATCTTGTCGAGCACTTTCAAATCTTTCAGCACTGGCAGGGCCTGCGCGGCGAAAGCTTCGTTGAGTTCGAAGAAGTCGATATCGGCAATACCCAAGCCTGCACGCTTCAAGGCTTTCTGCGTGGCCGGTACTGGACCATAGCCCATGATCGCGGGGTCCACACCCGCCACGGCCATCGAACGAATCACCGCCATCGGCTGGATACCCAGGTCCTGGGCACGTTGGGCCGACATCACGATCATGCACGAGGCACCGTCGGTGATCTGCGACGAGGTACCAGCTGTCACGGTGCCACCCTTCGGATTGAATGCCGGCTTGAGGGCCGCCAGGCTTTCCAGGGTGGTTTCCGGACGAATGGTTTCGTCGTAGTCGAACAGCTTCAGGAAGCCGTTCTCGTCGTAGCCCTGCATCGGGATGATCTCATCCTTGAACTTGCCTTCCACGGTCGCCTTGTGGGCGAGCTGGTGGGAGCGCACGCCAAAAGCGTCCTGCTGTTCGCGGGTGATGCCGTGCATTTTGCCAAGCATTTCCGCAGTCAGGCCCATCATGCCCGAGGCTTTTGCCGCGTACAGCGACATATGCGGGTTCGGATCGACGCCATGCATCATGCTCACGTGGCCCATGTGCTCGACACCACCGACAACGAACACGTCACCGTTGCCGGTCATGATCGCCTGGGCGGCGGTGTGTAGTGCGCTCATGGACGAACCGCACAGGCGACTGACGGTCTGTCCCGCCGCCGTGTGAGGAATCTGGGTCATCAGCGAGGCCATGCGGGCAATGTTCCAGCCCTGCTCCAGGGTCTGGTTCACACAGCCCCAGATCACGTCTTCGACTTCGTTGGGGTCAACCTTGACGTTGCGCTCCAGCAGCTTCCTGATCAGGTGCGCCGACATGTCTTCGGCGCGGGTGTTGCGGTGCATGCCGCCCTTGGAGCGGCCCATCGGCGTACGACCGAAGTCGACAATCACGACGTCTCTAGGATTCAAGCTCATAAATGTTCTCTCGCTCTAGTCGTTGGGCGCTTAACCGAAGAAGCACTGGCCGTTCTTGGCCATTTCACGCAGCTTCGCGGTCGGGCGGTACAGCGCGCCCAAATCAGCGTACTGGTCAGCCAGGGCAACGAACTCGGCCACACCGATCGAATCGATGTAACGCAGCGCACCGCCACGGAATGGAGGAAAACCGATACCGTAGACCAGACCCATGTCGGCTTCGGCGGCGGTTTCGACGATGCCATCTTCCAGGCAACGCACGGTTTCGAGGCACAGCGGGATCATCATCCAATTGATGATGTCCTCGTCGGTGACTTCGCGCTGCTCGTAGACGATCGGCTTGAGCACTTCCAGCACCGACGAGTCGACGACTTTCTTCTGCTTACCGCGCTTGTCGGTCTCATAGCCGTAGAAGCCCTTGCCGTTCTTCTGGCCCAGGCGTTTGGCTTCGTAGAGCACGTCGACAGCCGAACGGCGGTCGTCCTTCATGCGGTCCGGGAAGCCTTCAGCCATGACGTCGCGACCGTGGTGGCCGGTGTCGATGCCGACCACGTCCATCAGGTACGCCGGGCCCATTGGCCAGCCGAATTTTTCCATGATCTTGTCGATGCGCACGAAGTCGACACCGGCGCTGACCAGCTTGGCGAAACCGCCGAAGTACGGGAACAGTACGCGGTTGACCAAAAAGCCCGGGCAGTCGTTGACGACGATCGGGTTCTTACCCATTTTCTTGGCGTAGGCCACGGTGGTGGCAACGGCATGTTCGCTGGACTTCTCGCCGCGGATCACTTCCACCAGCGGCATCATGTGCACCGGGTTGAAGAAGTGCATGCCGACGAAGTTCTCCGGACGCTTGAGAGCCTTGGCCAGCAGCGAAATGGAGATGGTCGAGGTATTCGAGGCCAGGATGGTGTCCTCTTTGACCTTGTCTTCGACTTCAGCCAGTACCGCCTGCTTGACCTTCGGGTTCTCGACAACGGCTTCAACCACCAGATCGACATGGCCGAAATCACCGTAGGACAGCGTCGGACGAATGCCGTTGAGCACTTCAGCCATCTTCGCAGCGGTCATGCGACCTTTGTCGACACGGCCGACCAGCAACTTGGCGGCTTCGGCCAGGCCTTGCTCGATCCCGTGCTCGTTGATGTCCTTCATCAGGATCGGCGTGCCTTTGGACGCCGACTGGTAGGCGATACCGCCGCCCATGATGCCGGCGCCGAGTACGGCAGCCTGCTTCACGTCACTGGCGATTTCGTCGTAGGTCTTGGCCTTTTTCTTCAGTTCCTGGTCATTGAGGAACAGACCGATCAGGCTTTGCGCAGCCGAGGTCTTGGCCAGCTTGACGAAGCCGGCGGCCTCGACTTCCAGGGCCTTGTCGCGACCGAAGTTCGCGGCTTTCTGGATGGTCTTGATCGCTTCGACCGGCGCCGGGTAGTTCGGGCCTGCCTGACCGGCCACGAAACCCTTGGCGGTTTCGAAGGCCATCATTTGTTCAATGGCGTTGAGCTTGAGCTTTTCCAGCTTCGGCTGACGCTTGGCCTTGTAGTCGAATTCGCCGCTGATGGCGCGCTTGATGGTTTCAAGGGCCGCCTCCTGGAGCTTGCCAAGTTCGACCACAGCATCCACGGCACCGACTTTCAGCGCGTCTTCGGCACGGTTTTCCTTGCCTGCGGCAATCCACTCGATAGCGTTGTCGGCACCGATCAGACGCGGTAGGCGCACGGTGCCGCCGAAGCCTGGGTAGATGCCCAGCTTGACTTCCGGCAGGCCGATCCTGGCCGTGGCGGACATGACGCGGTAATCCGCTGCCAGGCACATTTCCAGACCGCCACCCAGGGCGATGCCGTTGATGGCCGCGACGGTCGGTACGTTGAGGTCTTCGAAGTCGCTGAAAATACGATTGGCTTCGAGGTTGCCAGCGATCAGTTCGGCATCGGACAGCTTGAAGTTGTCGACGAATTCGGTGATGTCGGCGCCGACGATGAACACGTCCTTGCCGCTGCTGACGATCACACCCTTGATCGAAGCATCTGCCTTGATAGTGTCCACGGCCTGACGCAATTCATTCAGGGTTAGACGGTTGAACTTGTTGACGGACTCACCCTTGAGGTCGAATTTCAATTCGACGATGCCACTTTCAAGAGCCTTAACCGTGATGGCTTTACCTTCGTAAATCATCAACTGATCTCCACGATATGGAAGCTGAACAGTACACGTTGAACGCTGACCACTGATTCGGCATTGACGTTACCGTCGATGCTACGCCAATCCGCCAGGCACACCCGTCAACGCGATAGTCGGGGTCTGTAGGAGCATTCTGAAAATACAAACGCTCAATTCATACGCCCGTTTGATTTGGGTACGTCACCTTCACGGAATTTCCGACAATTGTCAATCGCCCTAAACACAGGCGTGAACGCGACTTCACGGTCATATTCCGTATCGCACGGGTCCACAACACGGCGCCGCATGAGCCGCTATTCATAGGATCAATAATTAGAAAAATCGCCCTAATTCCAGACAGGCCGGATCCAGCCGTCTACGCTGTCGGGAGCGCGATTGAACATTTGGGAGTGAAGGGCGTTACGAACGCACGCCCTGGTACGCGTTTGATTACCGGCCTGCCTGGCCAACCCGCCCGATGAGACTGTCGGGCTTTTTTATGCTGGCAGGAGCTGCCGAAGGCTGCGATTTTTTGATCTTTCGCTTGAGACTCAATGGCCCGGGTAAAAATCGCAGCCTCGCTCAGCTCGACGGCTCCTACGCAGCTAAATCCGCTCAGGCCAGCGCTTTGAGCACCGCGCAAATATCCTGCAAAACAGTGGCTTCGCCCTTCTCGCCCCAGTACAAGGCGATCATTTGCCGGTCAGCTTCGACTTTGTAGACGTTGGCCGGCAATTTTTCGAAATGATTGACCAGCACCTCGTCCTGGCAGACTTCCCGCCACTGGTTGACCCAGACGCCTGGCGCAGTCTGCCAATAGCTCCAGACCGCCGGCTCCTTGCCCCGCCGGGGCCGGTGGTACTGGGCGCAGGGGTTTGGCGGCTGCTGACCGAGCCAGTGCGGCCACTCCTGCGGCGCCAGCTGCATGGCCAGGCCCAGGCGTCGCGCCTCCATGCGCAGGGTCATGCGAGCGCTCTGAACACGGGACGGTCGCAACCATGCCAACGGACTTAACACCACCAACAGGATTGACACCACTATCCAGACCGTCATATTCGTACTCCCGAGTTCTGATGAGCCCATTGAGCCACGTCGCCATCAATGCGCTTGAAACCAGCCATACTTACCGTATTGCAATTCTCTGGAGTGTTTCCCATGTACTACGAACATGTTCTGGTCGCCGTCGACCTCACCGAAGAATGCGATCCGGTCGTCAAGCGCGCCCTCGCCCTTTGCGAAGGCCGGGACACCAAGCTGTCGCTGGTACACATCGTCGAACCGATGGCCATGGCCTTCGGCGGCGACGTGCCCATGGACCTTTCCCAGTTGCAACAACAGCAATTCGACCAGGCCAAAGAACGCCTTGACCGACTGATCGTGAAATACCCTACCCTGAAAAAGGAGTTCAGCCACCTGACCTACGGCCAGCCGCGCCAGGAGATCCATCACCTGGCCAAGGAACAGGGTTGCGACCTGATTGTGGTCGGCAGCCATGGTCGCCACGGCCTGGCGCTGTTGCTGGGCTCGACTGCCAATGACGTGCTGCATGGCGCACCCTGCGACGTGCTGGCAGTACATCTGATCAAGCGCACGTAACCCTGTGTAGGAGCGGGCTAGCTCGCGAAAACGTCATAACAGTCAATATCGAAGTCGACTGATACACCGCTTTCGCGAGCAAGCCTGCCCCCACAGCAATAGTGTTTCAAATAGAAATCCCGGTGCTCACCACGCAACACCGGGATTTTTTTACAGCATGGGATCAAGCGTCCAGCTCAGCCCAGCGCTCGACCAATGCGTCCAGCTCGGCCTGCAACTGCTCCAGACGCGCGATGACCTTGGCGGTTTCGGCCGCTGGCCGCTGGTAGAAGCCGGCGTCAGCCATCTCGGCCTCAACGGCGGCGATCTGCTGTTCCTTCGCATCGATATCGCCCGGCAGCGCCTCCAGTTCGCGCTGTAGCTTGTAGCTGAGCTTTTTCTTGGCTGGGGCCGCTGCGGCAGCTACCGGTGCTGGCTCGGCCTTGACCACAGCCGAATTCAGATCGGCCTTACCGGACTTGCTTTCGGTTACCCCCAGCAGACGCGGCGAACCGCCCTGGCGCAGCCAGTCCTGATAACCACCGACGTATTCACGCACCAGGCCTTCGCCTTCGAACACCAGGGTGCTGGTGACCACGTTGTCGAGGAATGCCCGGTCGTGACTGACCATCAGCACGGTGCCGTTGAAGGTCAGCAACACCTCTTCCAGCAACTCCAGGGTTTCCACGTCCAGGTCGTTGGTCGGTTCGTCGAGCACCAGCAGGTTCGCCGGTTTGCTGAACAATTTGGCCAGTAACAGACGGGCGCGCTCGCCACCCGACAGCGCCTTGACCGGCGTACGAGCACGCTGGGGGCTGAACAGGAAATCGCCGAGGTAGCTCAGCACATGGCGGCTCTGGCCATCGATATCGATGAAATCGCGACCTTCGGCCACGTTGTCGATCACGGTCTTTTCCAGGTCCAGTTGATGACGCAACTGGTCAAAGTAGGCAACGTCGATCTTCGTGCCCTCTTCAACCTTGCCGCTGGTGGGCACCAGGCCACCGAGCATCAGCTTGAGCAGCGTGGTCTTGCCGGTGCCGTTGGCACCCAGCAGGCCGATGCGATCGCCACGTTGCAGAACCATGGAAAAGTCTTTGACCAGGAACGGGCCGCCTGGATGGGCGAAACTGACGTTTTCCAGCACCATCACCTGCTTGCCGGACTTGTCAGCCGTTTCCAGTTGGATGTTGGCCTTGCCGGTGCGCTCACGACGCTCGCTGCGCTCCACGCGCAAGGCCTTGAGGGCCCGTACGCGGCCTTCGTTACGGGTACGACGGGCCTTGATGCCCTGGCGGATCCAGACTTCTTCCTGGGCCAGGCGCTTGTCGAACAGGGCGTTGGCGGTTTCTTCCGCCGCCAGCACCGCCTCCTTGTGCACCAGGAAGCTGGCGTAGTCGCCGTTCCAGTCGATCAGGCCGCCGCGGTCCAGTTCGAGGATGCGCGTCGCCAGGTTTTGCAGGAAGGAACGGTCGTGGGTGATGAACAGCACCGCCCCCTGGAAATCTTTCAAGGCTTCTTCAAGCCAAGCGATGGCGCCGATGTCCAGGTGGTTGGTCGGTTCGTCGAGCAGCAGCAGGTCCGGCTCGGAGACCAGGGCCTGGGCCAGCAGGACGCGGCGACGCCAACCACCGGACAACTCGGCCAGGGTCTTGTCGGCCGGCAATTGCAGGCGGCTCAGGGTGCTGTCGACCAGTTGCTGCAGACGCCAGCCGTCTCGGGCTTCAAGGTCGTGCTGCACGTGCATCAATTTGTCCAGGTCGGCATCGGTGACGATGTTCTGGCTCAGATGGTGATACTCGGCCAGCAGCGCACCGACACCGTCCAGGCCTTCGGCGACCACGTCGAATACGGTCCGCTCGTCGGCCACCGGCAGTTCCTGGGGCAATTCGCCGATTTTCAGGCCTGGCGCGCGCCAGACCGAGCCGTCGTCAGGCTTTTGATCGCCCTTGACCAGCTTCATCATGCTGGACTTACCAGTGCCGTTGCGGCCGATGATGCACACCCGCTCACCACGGGCGATCTGCCAGGACACCTTGTCCAGCAACGGCATCGCGCCGAAAGCAAGGGACACATCGCTGAATTTGAGCAGGGTCATGAGCTTCTCCAAAAACCGGGCGCGCATTCTACCTGAGATGAGACCCCAAAGGGTCCGCCAATTTCGCCATCGAAGCTCTGCGCACAACAAATGTTGCGAACTTGCACCGACAGCCCTGCAAAGCTTTCGCCGACTGCTGGCAAAAGGCTAAGCTACAGACAGTTACCCTGGGTTACCCCTTGGGCTTGTCATGTTTTTTTATGCCCGGACGTCTCATGCGCAGTCGCCTTTTCAGTGTTATCTCGTGTCTTTTTGTATGTGCCACAGCCGTTCAATCCGCACAGGCGGTGGATATATCTACTCAACGCCAGTATTACGACGAGGCCAAGCGCGCCTTGGCCAAGGGTGATTCCGCCCCCTACTTTCGCTACAGCCAGGCCCTGCGCGATTATCCACTGGAGCCCTACCTGGCCTACGACGAATTGACCGCTCGCCTCAAGAGCGCCAGCAACGCCGAAATCGAGAAGTTTCTCGCCGAACATGGTGACCTGCCCCAGGCCAACTGGATGAAGCTGCGCTGGCTGCGTTGGCTGACCGAACGCGGCGACTGGAAGACCTTCGTCAAGTATTACAACCCCAAGCTCAATTTCACCGAACTGGACTGCCTTAACGCCCGGTACCAGCTCAGCCATGGCTTGAAGGCCGAAGGCTATGCCAATACCGAAAAGCTCTGGCTCTCCGGCAAATCCCAACCCCAGGCGTGCGATGCATTGTTCGGCCTATGGGCTTCCCAAGGCCAGTTGACCGAACAGAAACGCTGGGAACGCATAAAACTGGCGGCCCAGGCCCGCAACTTTCCGCTGGCCAAAAGCCTGGTCAGTGGCCTGACCACCCTCGCCCCCCGCGGCAAGTTGCTCGTGGACGTGGCGCAAAAACCCGAATTGCTCAACCAGCCCTCGCGCTTCACCCCGGCCGATGGACCGATGTCCGATATCGTCAGCCTCGGCCTGCGTCGTCTGGCCCGCCAGGATCCGAAAAAGGCCTTGGCGCTGTTGGACGGCTACGCCAGCAGCATGCATTTTTCTCGCGATGAAAAAGTCGCGATTGCCCGGGAAATCGGCCTGACCCTGGCCAAGCGCTTCGACAGCCGAGCCTTGGACGTGATGACGAAATACGACCCGGAATTGCGCGATGACAGCGTTTCGGAATGGCGTTTGCGTCTGCTGCTGCGCCTGGCCCGCTGGGACGATGCGTACCAACTGACCCGTCGCCTGCCCGAATCGCTGTCCAGCACCAATCGCTGGCGGTACTGGCAGGCCCGCACGCTGGAACTGGCGCAGCCGCAAAACCCCGAGGCGCTGGCGCTCTACAAGCACCTGGCCCGCGAACGGGATTTCTATGGTTTCCTGGCCGCCGACCGTTCCCAGTCGCCGTACTCGCTCATCAACAAGCCGCTGGTGATGAACCAGGCGCTGATCAACAAAGTGCGCAACACCCCCGGTGTGCGTCGGGCACTGGAATTTCATGCCCGCGGGGACATCGTCGACGGACGCCGCGAGTGGTATCACGTCAGCCGTCATTTCAACCGGGACGAAATGGTCGCCCAGGCAAAACTGGCTTATGACCTGAAGTGGTATTTCCCGGCCATTCGCACCATCAGCCAAGCCAAGTACTGGGACGACCTGGACATCCGCTTCCCGATGGCCCACCGCGACACCCTGGTGCGCGAAGCCAAGATCCGTGGTTTGCATCCAAGTTGGGCGTTCGCCATTACCCGCCAGGAGAGCGCCTTCATGGACGACGCCCGCTCCCACGTCGGTGCCTCCGGCCTGATGCAACTGATGCCTGCCACCGCCAAGGAAACCGCGCGCAAGTTCAGCATTCCCCTGGCCTCACCACGGCAAGTATTGAACCCGGACAAGAACATCCAGTTGGGCACGGCCTACCTGAGCCAGGTTCACAGCCAGTTCAACGGCAACCGCGTCCTGGCCTCGGCGGCCTACAACGCCGGCCCCGGTCGCGTACGCCAGTGGCTGCGCGGCGCCGACCACTTGAGCTTCGACGTCTGGGTCGAAAGCATACCGTTCGACGAAACCCGAAAATACGTGCAGAACGTGTTGTCGTACTCGGTGATCTACGGCCAGAAACTCAATTCGCCGCAACCGCTGGTGGATTGGCATGAGCGGTATTTCGATGATCAGTGATTATTAGCGCAAGCTGTTCCTGAGAAAAGAAATGCCCGCATCGAAAGATGCGGGCATTTCTTTTTGCTCGGCGCGAGACCTTGTGGGGGCTTGCCCGAAAAGGCGGTGTATCAGTGACGGTGACGCTGGCTGGCACACCGCTTTCGCGAGCAAGCCCCACATACAGACCGGGGGAAACACTGAACCTGCGAACACTCGGGCTCTTAGTCGGTTGCCGTCTCCAACCCCACATTGAACTGCAACGCCGCCAACCGCGCGTACAGCGCATTGCTGGCAACCAGCTCCTGGTGAGTGCCCACCGCAACCACTTTGCCCTGGTCCATTACCGCGATCCGGTCGGCATTTTTCACCGTGGCCAGACGGTGGGCGATAACCAGGGTCGTACGGTTTTTCATCAGGTTGGGCAGGGCTTGCTGGATCAGGTGTTCGCTTTGCGCATCGAGGGCGCTGGTGGCTTCGTCCAGCAGCAGGATCGGAGCGTCCACCAGCAACGCCCGAGCGATGGCCAAGCGTTGGCGCTGGCCGCCGGACAAGCCCTGGCCGCCGTCGCCGAGGTGAGTCTGGTAGCCGTTGGGCATTTTTTCGATGAAGTCATGGGCGTGAGCGATCTGCGCGGCCTCGCGCACCTGCTCGGACGTCGCGCTCGGGTTGCCATAGCGGATGTTCTCTTCGACCGTGCCGAAAAACAGCGCCGGGTTTTGTGAAACCAGGGCGAAGTGGCGGCGCAGGTCCAGGGGATCGAGTCGAGTCAACGGCACGTCGTCGAACAGGATCTGCCCTTGCACCGGATCGTAGAAGCGCAGCAGCAGGTCATACACCGTTGACTTGCCCGCACCGGAAGGCCCGACCAGGGCCAGGGTCTCGCCGGCCTTGATGGTCAGGTCGAGGCCGTCGACCGCATAACTGTCCGGCCGGGAGGGATAGGAAAAACGCACACCTTCGAGGCGCAAATCGCCTCGGACCCGCTCCGGTAAGGTCACAAGCCCTGAGGCCGGCGGCTGGATGATGTTCTCCGAACGCAGCAACTCGGCAATGCGCTCTGCCGCGCCCGCCGCCCGTTGCAGCTCGCCGATCACCTCGCTCAGCGTGCCGAAGGCGCTGCCGACGATCAGGCTATAAAACACAAATGCCGCCAGCTCACCACCGGAAATCCGCCCGGCGATCACATCCATGCCACCAACCCAGAGCATCACCCCCACCGCGCCCAGCACCAGCACGATCACCAGAGTGATCAGCCAGGCCCGCTGGGCGATGCGCTTGCGGGCAGTGTCGAACGCCTGCTCCACCGTCACGGAGAATCGCTGTTCATCCTGAACCTGGTGGTTGTAGGCCTGCACGGTCTTGATCTGGCCGAGGGTTTCGGAGACGTAGCTGCCGACGTCAGCAATGCGGTCCTGGCTCTGGCGCGACAAACTGCGCACCCGACGACCAAAGACCAGGATCGGTGCCAATACCAGCGGCAGGGCAATCACCACGATGCTGGTCAACTTGGGATTGGTGATGAACAGCAGCACGATGCCACCCACCACCATCAAGGCGTTGCGCAAAAATAACGACAGCGACGAACCGATCACCGATTGCAGCAAGGTTGTATCGGCGGTCAGCCGCGACTGGATTTCCGAACTGCGGTTGTTTTCGTAGAAACCGGGGTGCAAGTACACCAGATGGTTGAAGACCATCCGCCGGATATCGGCCACCACCCGCTCACCGATCCAGGACACCAGGTAAAAACGTGAAAACGTACCGATCGCCAACCCAACCACCAGCACCATGAACAGGCCGATGGATTGATTGAGCAGGTGCGGCGAGCGGGTCATGAAACCCTGGTCCACCAGCAACCGGATGCCTTGGCCCATGGACAAGGTAATACCGGCGGTGACAATCAAGGCCAGCAGGGCGCCGGCGACCTGTTTGCGGTAAGGGGCGATGAAGCCGCTGGCCAGGCGTATGGCACGGCGATGTCGGGAAGAAAGCATCAAGGGCATCCGATAATGCAGCAGGAAAAAGGTCGGCCAGCGACGCCAAAGCGTAGCGAAACCAAATTGAATCAGAATGAGTCAGGTTAAATATGACCACAACGACTAGGGGCTAGATGTTATCGGTCTAAAGTCTGGCTGGAAACGCAACTGTGTTTCTGATTGAGTGGAGGTGTCGCCATGAACCTACAAGGAGTGTCATGGCTCGGTCACCTGGCGACATTAAAGTAGGCACACATCCTGATGAGGAGACAGGCCATGTCCTTGCAACACAGCAGCGACGACAAGATTCAAGTAATCCGCACGCAACCGGACCAGTCTCTGGGCTGCTCGTTCATTGATGCCCAAGGACGCGAAGTACCGATCACCGAAGACATGATCCAGAAAGCCTGCAGCGAGCTGGAAAAGCGACTGGCCAAGCCTGCCGAACAAAAGTGATACAGCCCGTCTTCAATTGGACCCGACCTTGATGTCGGGTTTTTTATGACTGTTTCTATGAGCCTGGCTTACTGCCCATCGCCAGCGTCCTACAACCCTGTAGCGATGGGTTTCTCCCCGCTCTGCGAGAAAGCTTGTGGGAGCAAGGCGTGCCCGCGATGCAGACTCCTCGCCCCCCCTGACCGCGTCAGCGTTCATCGCGAGCAAGCTTTGCTCTCACAGCCCAGCGCCGCCACGATCTGTTGCAAGGCCGCCGACTGCCCTTCGATACGAACCTTCAAGTTGTCGATTTCCCGCCGTGGCGGATAATGCTTGCGCAAGGCATCGAACGCACTGCGTTGTTCGCCGACTGTGCCCACCAGGCTGCGACGAAAGTTCGCGTCGTCGCCACGGGGGTCGTACACGCTCCGGCACAGCGCCGCCAAAGCCCAGGCCGGGTCGGCTTCGGCATCCAGGGTAACGCCGCCCAGCCAAGGCCGAGGCAACAGGTCGCTGAGGCTGACTTCAACCGGCCGCTCCAGGAAAGCGCACAAGGCCTGGTAGATCTGGGCGGTGCCACGCTGGCGGCCATCGAGGCTATAACCGGCAATGTGCGGGGTAGCGATCACGCACAAATCGGCCAGGTCCACATCCACGGTGGGCTCCTGCTCCCAGACATCCAGCACCGCTTGCAGGTCTTCGCGCTCCAGCAACACTTCGCGTAGCGCGGCGTTGTCGATCACCGGGCCTCGGGCCGCATTGATCAACCAGGTCCCGGGCTTGAGCCGGTTCAGACGCGCCTCGTCGAACAGGTGCCAGGTCGGTTGCTCACCGTCTCGGGTCAATGGTGTGTGCAGGCTGATCACATCGCACTGCTCGATGATCTGCTCCAGGCTCACATATTCGCCCCCCTCGGCGGCCTGACGCGGCGGATCGCAGACCTTCACGGCCCAGCCCAACCCCTTGAGCACCTCGATCAACCGACCGCCCACCTGGCCTGCGCCAACCACGCCGAAGGTTCGTTGCGCGAGCGCTGCACCTTCGATTTCTGCCAGGGTCATCAGGCTGCCCAGCACATAGTCCACCACGCCACGGGCATTGCAGCCCGGCGCGCTGGCCCAGCGGATACCGGCCTCGGCGAAATAATCCAGGTCCAGGTGATCGGTGCCGATGGTGCAGGTGCCGACGAAGCGCACCTTGCTGCCTTCCAGCAGGGCCCGATTGACCTGGCTGACCGAACGTACCAGCAGCACGTCGGCGTGTTCGACCATCGTCCGGTCGATCCCCCGGCCCGGCACCCGGCGGATTTCGCCGAACCCTTGGAAAAATGCATCAAGCAGGGGGATGTTTTCGTCGGCGACGATCAGCATGGCAAAGCTCCTTTGGCGGGAGGGGCAGTGTAGGCGTTCCGTTGGGCCTGTGCATTACCCGGAGCGCATGATGTTGTGGCAAGGGGATTTATGTGGGAGCAAAGCATTGCTCGCAATGCAGGCGCCTCGGCTCCTAGGGAGACCGCATCATCTTCATCGCGGGCAAGCCTTGCTCCCACCGGTGCTCGAACACTGAAAAAGCGATTACAAATCCACAACACAGGTTTTTTCCTGACCACTGCGTCAAGGCGTAGAATTCGCCGCCTTGCGCTTAACCTTTTCGGACGCTTGCCCCGTGAATCCTGTCATCGACACCCCCTATCCCGCCCGGCCCGGGTTCGCCTGGAACTCAAGACTTTGCTGGCCCTGGCCCTGCCGATCATGGTGGCGCAACTGGCAACCACCGCCATGGGGTTCGTCGATGCAGTCATGGCCGGCCGGGTCGGCCCACGGGACCTTGCGGCCGTGGCCCTGGGCAACTCGATCTGGGTGCCGGTGTTCCTGTTGATGACCGGCACATTGCTAGCGACAACGCCGAAAGTTGCCCAGCGTTTCGGTGCCGCTACGTTCGACGAGATCGGGCCGCTGGTGCGCCAGGCGCTGTGGTTGGCATTGGTGGTGGGGTTGATCGCGACGCTGGCGCTGCTCAGCGCCGAACCGATCCTGCATATCATGAATGTGGATCCTGAATTGATTGGCCCATGCATGGAATACCTGCAAGGCATCGGCACGGGCCTTCCGGCCGTAGCGCTGTATCACGTCCTGCGCTGCTTCAGTGACGGCCTGGGGCGCACACGGCCGGCGATGGTGCTGGGGCTGTGCGGCCTGGCGCTGAACATTCCGCTCAATTACATCTTCATCTATGGGCACCTAGGCGTGCCCGCCATGGGCGGCGTCGGTTGCGGCTGGGCTACGGCCATCGTCATGTGGGTCATGGCCCTGGGCATGGCCGGTTGGGCCCGGTGGGCACCGGCCTATCAGTCGAGCCAGTTGTTCAGCCGTTTCGACTGGCCGCAATGGGCGGTCATCAAGCGCCTGCTGGGCATCGGCCTGCCGATTGGCATTGCGGTGTTCGCCGAGTCGAGTATTTTCGCGGTGATCGCACTGCTGATCGGCAGCCTTGGTGCCACGGTGGTGGCCGGACACCAGATCGCGCTGAACTTCAGTTCCCTGGTGTTCATGATCCCCTACTCCCTGGGCATGGCCGTCACGGTGCGGGTCGGCCAGGCCCTGGGCCGTCGTCAGCCTCGCGAAGCGCGCTTCGCTGCTGGGGTGGGCATGGCCACGGCCCTGGCGTACGCCTGTCTGTCGGCGAGCCTGATGTTGGCGCTGCGCGGGCCTATCGCGGCGATCTATACCGCCGACCCGGTGGTGATCGACGTAGCTTCGATGCTGATCGTCTACGCGGCGCTGTTCCAGTTTTCCGATGCGATCCAGGTCACGGCGGCAGGCGCGTTGCGCGGCTTCCAGGACACCCGGGTGACGATGATCCTGACCCTGTTCGCCTATTGGGGCATCGGCCTGCCGGTGGGTTACACCTTGGGCCTGACCGACTGGCTCGGTACCGCCAGCGGCCCGAGCGGATTGTGGCAAGGCCTGATCGTGGGTTTGAGTTGCGCGGCGCTGATGCTATCGATCCGCCTGGCACGCAGCGCGCGCAAGCAGATCCGCCTCAACCGCTCGACGGATTAAGCAAGTTTCTTGCGAATCCAGTAGAGATAAGTGCCCGCTTCCTCCTGCTGGGCCACCAGTTCGTGGTCCAGGAACACGCAAAACTTGGGGATATCACGGCGAGTCGAGGGGTCGGTGGCGATCACTTTCAGCAACCCACCGGGGGCTAGGTCGCGGATGTGCTGGTGCAGCATCATCACCGGCTCCGGGCAATTGAGACCGGTGGCATCCAGCGTGCCGTCCACCGGCGTATCGTTCATGTCACTCATGTTCTACTCCTGAAACTGGCCGGCATTGTCGCGCAATGTCGGCGCGCTTAACAGAGGTGCATCACCCCTGTGGCGAGGGAGCTTGCTCCCACTCGGCTGCGCTGTAGGAGCTGTCGAGCGAAGCGAGGCTGCGATCTTTCCATTGGCGCTTGAGTTCCAAGTGAAAGATCAAAAGATCGCAGGCTTCGCCAGCTCCTACACCGCCCAGCGGGAGCAAGCTCCCTCGCCACAAAAGCTCGCTACATGCTTCAGCGGGACTTCGGCTTCTTGGTATCCAACCGCCGCAGATGGCACGTCACTTCCTCGCGGTCGTGGTACATCTGCTTGCAACCGATCTCGACCTTGATCCCCCGAGCCTTGAAACCCTCGGCGATGCGTTCGAGCAGGCGTTTGACCTCGGCATAACGCTGTTTCATCGGCAGCTTGAGGTTGACCACGGCCTCGCGGCAATGCCCTTCGCCAATCCACTCTTCCAGCATTGCCGCGTTGCGGGCCGGTTTCTCGACAATATCGCAGACCATCCAGTCCACCGGCTGCTTGGGCTTGAACGTGAAGCCGTCTGCCATCAGATGCTGCACCAGGCCGGTGTCCATCAGGCTTTCGGCCATCGGGCCATTGTCGATGGCGGTCACCAGCATACCCCGGTTGACCAGTTGCCAGGTCCAGCCACCCGGCGCGGCACCGAGGTCCACGCCGGTCATGTCGCTGTGCAGGCGCTCGTCCCACTGGTCCCGGGGAATGAAATGGTGCCAGGCCTCTTCAAGCTTGAGGGTGGAACGGCTCGGCGCTTCCCGAGGAAACTTCAGGCGGGGAATGCCCATGGGCCACATCGCCGAATTACCGGATTCGGCCAGGCCCAGGAACACTTCGCGGCCACTCTTGAAGGTCAGCAGCAGGCGCGGCTTGCGCGGGTCGTCCACCAGTTTGCCGGCGCCAATCAGCGCCTTGCGCAAGGGGCCTTCGAACTTTTTGCAGAAGTTCGACAGTTCCTTGCCGTCGTTGGTATCCACCACTTCCAGCCACAGGCTGCCACAGGTCGGGAAAGCGGCCATGTGGGCCAGGATGACGCTGATGCGATCGGTTTCCGGCAAATCGATGAAGGTGCCGCGCGCCCACTGGCGCGGAAAAATCAGTTCGGCGAAACGCTGGCCGCCCATCAGCCGCTCGGCACCATCGTCTTCGGTGCAGACAAATTCAGCGCAGGCACTGGCCGGTTTGGCCTTGGCATAGCCGGCCACGTTGAGGCGGGCCGCGTGCTCGGCGATCTCGGAACAGACCTCGCCTTCGAAGCCCGGCCGGCAGTGCATGAAAAGCGTGTTCATTGAAACTCCGTAGCAAAGCCTGTCACGAAAACCGCCGCATGATAGCGGAGTTCGGAACCGCGAACCTGCCCATAGAGTCCAGTGATTAGTCATACGCTCAAAACAGGGCTAGGTTAAAGGCTCTGTCCGTTCCGTCAGTCCGTAGCCGTGCGGACTCAAAGGAGTGATTTCAATGCCATCCCTCGATAGCCTGAAAACCCTTAAGACACTGCAAGTCGACACCAGGACCTACCACTACTTCAGCCTGCCGGATGCCGCCCGAAGCCTGGGCGATCTGGACAAACTGCCGATGTCGTTGAAGGTACTGCTGGAAAACCTGCTGCGCTGGGAAGATGAAAAAACCGTCACCGGCACCGACCTCCAGGCCCTGGCCGGGTGGCTCAAGGAGCGCCGTTCCGACCGCGAGATTCAATACCGCCCCGCCCGGGTGTTGATGCAAGACTTCACTGGCGTCCCCGCCGTGGTCGACCTGGCCGCCATGCGTGCCGCCGTGGAAAAGGCCGGCGGCGATCCCCAGCGGATCAACCCGCTGTCGCCGGTGGACCTGGTGATCGACCACTCGGTGATGGTGGACAAATTCGCCAGCAGCCAGGCGTTCGAGCAGAACGTCGACATCGAAATGCACCGCAACGGCGAACGCTACGCCTTCCTGCGTTGGGGCCAGAGCGCTTTCGACAACTTCAGCGTGGTGCCGCCGGGCACTGGGATCTGCCATCAGGTCAACCTCGAATACCTGGGCCGCACCGTGTGGACCAAAGAAGAAGACGGTCGCACCTACGCCTTCCCGGACACCCTGGTGGGCACCGACTCCCACACCACCATGATCAACGGCCTCGGCGTACTGGGCTGGGGCGTCGGCGGGATCGAAGCGGAAGCCGCCATGCTCGGCCAGCCAGTGTCGATGCTGATTCCCGAGGTCATCGGCTTCAAACTCGTCGGCAAGCTGCGCGAAGGCATCACCGCCACCGACCTGGTGCTGACCGTCACGCAGATGCTGCGCAAGAAAGGGGTGGTGGGCAAGTTCGTCGAGTTCTATGGTGATGGTCTTGCCGACCTGCCCCTGGCCGACCGCGCTACCATCGCCAACATGGCCCCGGAATACGGCGCCACCTGCGGCTTCTTCCCGGTGGACGATGTGACCCTGGACTACTTGCGCCTGTCGGGACGCCCTACGGAAACGGTGAAATTGGTGGAGGCCTATTGCAAGGCCCAAGGCCTCTGGCGCTTGCCCGGCCAGGAACCGGTGTTCACCGACACCCTGGAGCTGGACATGGGCAGCGTCGAAGCCAGCCTCGCCGGACCAAAACGCCCGCAGGACCGGGTCTCGCTGCCGAATGTCGGCCAGGCTTTCAGCGACTTCCTGGGGTTGCAGGTCAAACCCACCAGCAAAGAAGAAAGTCGCCTGGAAAGTGAAGGCGGCGGTGGCGTCGCAGTGGGCAATGCCGATCAGGTGGGCGAAGCCGAATACGAATTCGAAGGCCACACCCATCGCCTGAAAAACGGCGCGGTGGTGATTGCAGCGATCACCTCGTGCACCAACACCTCCAACCCCAGTGTGATGATGGCCGCCGGGCTGCTGGCCAAAAAAGCCGTGGAAAAAGGCCTGGTCCGCAAGCCCTGGGTCAAGAGTTCCCTGGCGCCGGGCTCCAAGGTGGTCACCGACTACTACAAGGCAGCCGGCCTGACCGAATACCTGGATAAACTCGGTTTCGACTTGGTGGGCTATGGTTGCACCACTTGCATCGGCAACTCCGGACCGTTGCCGGAACCGATCGAAAAAGCCATCCAGAAAGCCGACCTGACGGTAGCCTCGGTATTGTCGGGCAACCGCAACTTCGAAGGTCGGGTGCACCCGCTGGTGAAAACCAACTGGTTGGCCTCGCCGCCGTTGGTGGTCGCCTATGCCCTGGCCGGCACCGTGCGCATCGATATCAGCAGCGAGCCACTGGGCAATGATCGGGACGGCAAGCCGGTGTACCTGCGGGACATCTGGCCCAGCAGCCAGGAAGTGGCCGCCGCTGTGGCCCAGGTCAACACCAGCATGTTCCACAAGGAATACGCCGCGGTGTTTGCCGGTGACGAGCAATGGCAGGCCATCGAAGTGCCGCAAGCGGCGACTTACGTCTGGCAGGACGACTCGACCTATATCCAGCACCCGCCGTTCTTCGACGACATCGACGGCCCGCCACCGACCGTCAAGAACGTCGAAGGCGCCCGGATCCTGGCCCTGCTCGGAGACTCGGTGACCACCGACCACATCTCCCCGGCCGGCAACATCAAGACGGACAGCCCGGCCGGTCGCTACCTGCGCGAACAGGGTGTGGAACCGCGAGACTTCAACTCCTACGGCTCCAGGCGCGGCAACCATCAGGTGATGATGCGCGGCACCTTCGCCAATATCCGCATTCGCAACGAAATGCTCGACGGCGAAGAGGGCGGCAACACGATCTACATTCCCAGTGGCGAACGAATGCCGATCTACGACGCGGCCATGCTGTACCAGGCTGCGGGCACACCACTGGTGGTGATCGCCGGCCAGGAATATGGCACCGGGTCGAGCCGGGACTGGGCAGCCAAGGGCACGAACCTGCTGGGGGTCAAGGCGGTGATCGCCGAAAGCTTCGAGCGCATCCATCGCTCCAACCTGGTGGGCATGGGCGTGCTGCCGTTGCAGTTCAAGCTCGACCGTAACCGCAAGAACCTGAACCTCACGGGCAAGGAAACCCTGGAGATCCTGGGACTCAATAACGTCGAACTGACGCCGCGCATGAACCTGCCCCTGATCATTACCCGCGAGGACGGCAGCCAGGAGCGAATTGAAGTGCTATGCCGGATCGATACCTTGAATGAAGTGGAATATTTCAAGGCCGGCGGGATCCTTCACTATGTGTTGCGGCAATTGATTGCCGCTTGAAAAAAACCGCCTCTATGGCGAATACAAGCCTGGACAAATACCTGTGGGAGCGAGCCTGCTCGCTCCCACAGGTTCGGTAAGTTATTGCCAGTTATTTATTAGGCGCTGTTTTTATAGGGGCCCGCCTATAATCCCGCCGGCACTCACGGAGCAGAGTCCGCCAACGGCTTGCCCCTCCTGCGCATGAGCCTGCATGGACACAAATGTGCCCTTTGCGCGACACGGTGGCGTCGAAGCCCCAACGGCCGCTCTCGCCCCGAGCTCTTCCGCTAAAAGGATGTTGTATGCCCGCTTTACCCTGGCTTCACCTGGCCCTCCTCTCCACAGGCTACGGTCTGGCGCTGGTCTACGGCCATTTGACCTGGACGGCTGTCATCTCGGTCGCGCTATTGCTGTTTGCCGGGTATGCGGTTCGCCAACAGCAAACGCCGGTAGGCCAGTTTCTCGGGCACGCCCTGTTCCTGATCATGGCCCTGGCGTTGGCCCTGCACTGGATGCCTGGCTTCTTCAACGGGCGGGTGATTGCGGCGCAACGCTTGACCGACGACGCCGCGCCGTTTGCCATGTACCTCAACCAGGACAAGCCGCTGATCGGCTTCTGGCTGTTGCTGGCCTGCCCCTGGATCATCGGTCGGCGCCCGTTGCGCCTGTCGGCCCAGGCCACGGCATTGGGCCTGGCGTTGAGTGCGGTGCTGGCCCTCGGCGGGGCCGTGCTGCTGGGCATGATCCACTGGGCGCCAAAGTGGCCGGATCACGCCTGGTTGTGGGTGTTCAATAATCTTTTATTGGTGACGCTCGTGGAGGAAGCGCTGTTTCGTGGCTACATTCAGGGAGGCCTGAGTCGGCGCTTCAAACATTTGGCCCACGGCGACAATCTGGCACTGCTCCTGGCCTCACTGCTGTTCGGCCTGGTACACGCTGGCGCAGGTTGGCAATGGGTGCTGCTGTCGGGACTGGCGGGGGTCGGTTATGGCCTGGCGTATCGTTTTGGCGGACTGGGCGCGGCGATTGCCACGCACTTTCTCCTCAACCTGCTTCATTTCGCCCTATTTACCTATCCGATGCTAGCGTGATAGCGACAGGCAAAAATAACCTCAATTAAAACCTGATAGCGCCGACAACCTTTCATAGCCTTTCAGAGCCTTGCGGATCGACACATCATGCGTAACAACCAACCCGTCACACAACGCGAAAGGACCTTCCCGGCCCAGCAACGATTGATTTCGACCACCGACGCCAAGGGCGTAATTACCTACTGCAACGACGCGTTCGTTGACATCAGCGGGTATTCGAAGGAAGAACTGATTCGTTCACCGCACAATCTCGTGCGCCATCCCGACGTCCCATCCGCGGTGTTCGCGCACATGTGGGGCACGCTGAAACAAGGCTTGCCATGGATGGGCATCGTCAAGAATCGCAGCAAGAACGGCGACCATTACTGGGTCAACGCCTATGTCACGCCCGTGTTCGAGGGCAATCAGGTGATCGGCTACGAGTCGGTACGGGTCAAACCCTCCGCCGAACAGATCGCCCGCGCCGAAGCGCTTTATCAACGCCTCAACCAAGGCAAGTCCGCCGTTCCGGGCAGCGACAAATGGGTGCCCGTACTGCAGGACTGGCTACCGTTTATCCTGGTCAGCCAGTTGAGTTTCATCGTCGGCGCTTTCCTGGATTCCTCCTGGGGCTTTGCCCTGGCCGCCCTGTTGTCGGTGCCGCTGGGGCTGTTGGGCTTGCAATGGCAGCAACGCGGGATCAAGCGCCTGCTGCGCCTGGCCGAGCAAACCACGTCCGACCCGCTGATCGCCCGGATGTATACCGACAGCCGCGGCGCCCAGGCACGCCTGGAGATGTCGATTCTCAGTCAGGAAGCGCGCCTGAAAACCTGCCTGACCCGTCTGCAGGACACTGCCGAACACCTTAACGACCAGGCTCGCCAGTCCAACACCCTGGCCCATGACAGCTCCAGCGGCCTGGAGCGCCAGCGGGTGGAAACCGAACAGGTCGCCACTGCCGTCAACCAGATGGCGGCAACGACCCAGGAAGTCGCCAGCCACGTGCAGCGCACCGCCGACGCCACCCAGGAAGCCAATCGCCTGACCAGCCGCGGCCGCGACATCGCTGGCGAAACCCGCGAAGCCATCGAGCGCCTGTCGGTGGTGGTCGGTGAAACCGGCCACACCGTGACCCAACTGGCCAAGGACAGCGACGAGATCGGTGGCGTGGTAGACGTGATCAAAGGCATCGCTGACCAAACCAACCTGCTGGCCCTCAACGCCGCCATCGAAGCGGCCCGCGCCGGTGAGATGGGTCGCGGCTTTGCCGTGGTGGCGGACGAAGTGCGGCAACTGGCACAACGCACCAGCGAATCCACCGGGCAGATCCACGCCCTGATCGCCAAGCTCCAGCAGACCGCCACCAACGCCGTGCAGACCATGGACGCTGGCCATCGCCAGGCCGAAGAAGGCGTGGCACGGGTCATGGAAGCGGACAAGGCGCTGGTGGGGATCAGCGAAGCGGTGGCCCACATCACCGACATGACCACCCAGATCGCCGCCGCCACCGAGGAGCAAAGCTCAGTGGCCGAGGAGATCAGCCGCAACATCAGCAATATCTCGGAACTGGCCGACCAGACCTCTGGCCAGGCCCACAGCTCGGCGCTGCTGAGCGAAGAACTGACCCGTACGGCCAACACGCAGTACTCGTTGGTGGAGCGGTTTAACCGCTGATAGATGTCGGATTGAGCAAAAAACCCGGACAGCGAAAGCTTCAGGGTTTTTTCTTACCATTTTAAAAAATAGCGTCGCGTAACCCGCCTTCGCGAGCAGGCTCGCTCCCACAGGGGCTTGTGAACGCCGCAAATCCAGTGTGCGAGCTTGCTCGCGAAGAGGTCATGACTGGCAGCATCAATCTTGAGACAGGAACCCGGCCACTCCCTGCGCAGCAGCCTCCAGGTGCTGCTCATGACTAAATCCCGAAGCCTTCAACGGCTTCAGGTCATGATCCCCCGCCACCAGCCACATCACCTCGATGCTCGCTGACAGGTCATAGCCCCGCACCGCTTCACGATTGCCCAACGCATCGCGCTCGCCCTGGACGATCAAGGTCCGCGTCTTCAATTCCGCCAGGTGCTCGACCCGCGGCTTCTCCGGTTTGCCCACCGCGTAGAAGGGATATCCCAGGCACACCAGGGCATCAGCTTCCAGTTCATCGGCCAGCAGGCTCGCCATGCGCCCCCCCATGGATTTGCCCCCCACCGCCAGCCGCCCAGTGACATAAGGCCGCACCGTGGCGTACACCTCACGCCAGCATTCCAGCAGCTTGGGGGCCGGGTTGGGTGGCCGTTTACCCCCATCCTGGCGCCGCTGGGCCATGTAGGGAAATTCGAAGCGCAACACGTTGATGCCCTGTGCGGCAAGGCGCGCGGCCATTTCCTCCATAAAGCCACTGTCCATTGGCGCACCGGCACCATGGGCCAGGATCAGGGTTGGCGCCTTGGCGCTGGCGATCGATTGCCCGGCTGTCCACAGCCAGCCGTTTTGCTCCAGGCACCGCGCCCATTGATCCCCGTCAATACTGGCCTTGTGCTGTTTGTCCATGCTTACCTCGCTTTTAGTCTGCCTATAACTCCAGGCGAAGAACGCCGCACTGCCTTGCGCAGGCGCTCACTTCGGCTGAACCGTGGATGGGGAACCATGAACACTTCTATCAGTACCGCCTACAACTACAAGGTGGTCCGCCAATTCGCCATTATGACGGTGGTGTGGGGCATCGTCGGCATGGGGCTCGGGGTTTTTCTCGCAGCCCAATTGGTCTGGCCACAACTCAACTTCGATTTGCCATGGACCAGCTTCGGCCGCCTGCGCCCACTGCACACCAACGCAGTGATCTTTGCCTTCGGCGGGTGTGCGTTGTTTGCGAGTTCGTTCTATTCGGTGCAACGCACCTGCCAGACACAGCTGTTCGCGCCGAAAATCGCCGCGTTCTGCTTCTGGGGCTGGCAACTGGTGATCCTGCTGGCGGCTATCAGCCTGCCACTGGGCTACACCAGTTCCAAGGAATACGCTGAGCTGGAATGGCCGATCGACATCCTGATCACCATTGTCTGGGTCGCCTACGCCATCGTGTTCTTCGGCACTGTGGCCAAGCGCAATACCAAGCACATCTACGTCGGTAACTGGTTCTTCGGCGGGTTCATCCTGACCGTGGCGATCCTGCACATCGTCAACAACCTGGAGCTGCCGGTGAGCCTCACCAAGTCCTACTCGGTGTACGCCGGGGCCACGGATGCGATGGTGCAATGGTGGTATGGCCACAACGCCGTGGGCTTCTTCCTCACCGCAGGCTTCCTGGGGATGATGTACTACTTCGTGCCGAAGCAGGCCGAGCGTCCGGTGTATTCCTATCGCCTGTCCATCGTGCACTTCTGGGCGCTGATCACCCTGTACATCTGGGCCGGTCCGCACCACCTGCACTACACCGCGCTGCCGGATTGGGCGCAGTCGCTGGGCATGGTGATGTCGCTGATCCTGCTGGCGCCAAGTTGGGGCGGCATGATCAACGGCATGATGACCCTGTCGGGGGCCTGGCATAAGTTGCGCAGCGACCCGATCCTGCGGTTCCTGGTGGTGTCCCTGGCGTTCTACGGCATGTCGACCTTCGAAGGTCCGATGATGGCGATCAAGACCGTCAACGCCCTCTCCCACTACACCGACTGGACCATCGGCCACGTCCATGCCGGCGCGCTCGGCTGGGTGGCAATGATTTCCATCGGTGCGCTGTACCACATGATCCCGAAAGTCTTCGGACGGCCACAGATGCACAGCATCGGCCTGATCAACGCGCACTTCTGGCTCGCGACCATCGGCACCGTGCTGTACATCGCCTCGATGTGGGTCAACGGCATCGCTCAGGGCCTGATGTGGCGTGCGGTAAACGAGGACGGCACCCTCACCTACTCCTTCGTCGAAACCTTGGTGGCCAGCCACCCTGGCTTCGTCGTGCGGCTGGCAGGCGGGGCGATCTTCCTCCTCGGCATGCTGCTGATGGCCTACAACACCTGGCGCACCGTGCGGGCCTACCAGCCTGCCGAAGCTGCCGCTGCCGCGCAGATGGCCTGAGGAGTCCACCATGAAACACGAAACAATCGAAAAAAACGTCGGCCTGCTGATGCTGCTGATGGTCCTGGCCGTGAGCATTGGCGGCCTGACCCAGATCGTGCCGCTGTTCTTCCAGGACGTGACCAATAAACCGGTGGACGGCATGAAGCCCTACACCGCCCTGCAGCTGGAAGGCCGTGACATCTACATCCGTGAAGGCTGCGTCGGCTGCCACTCGCAGATGATCCGTCCGTTCCGCGCCGAGACCGAGCGCTACGGCCACTACTCCGTCGCCGGCGAAAGCGTCTGGGACCATCCATTCCTGTGGGGCTCCAAGCGCACCGGGCCGGACCTGGCACGGGTCGGCGCGCGCTACTCCGATGATTGGCACCGCGCCCACTTGTACAACCCGCGCAACGTGGTGCCCGAGTCGAAAATGCCGGCCTACCCGTGGCTGGTGACCCATGCGGTGGACAGCAGCCACACCGAAGGCAAGCTACGCGCCATGCGCACCCTGGGCGTGCCGTACACCGACGACGACATCAGCGGCAGCGTGGCCTCGCTCAAGGGCAAGACCGAAATGGACGCGCTGGTGGCCTACCTGCAAGTGCTCGGCACTGCCATCAAGAGCAAGAGGTGAGCCATGGTTCTTGAAATGAGTACTGGAATGATCCGCGGCCTGGGCACGGTCGTGGTGTTCGTGGCCTTCATTGGCCTGACCCTGTGGGTATTCAGCAGCAAACGTCGTCCAGAGTTCGCCGAAGCGCGCCTGCTGCCGTTCGCCGACGAACCACCTGCCGACATTGCCACCCCCCAAGACCCTGCAACAAGGAGTACCCGGCCATGACCACCTTCTGGAGTACGTGGATCTGCGTGCTGACCATCGGCAGCCTCATCGGCCTGACGTGGCTGCTGATCGGCACGCGCAAGGGCGAGACCAAGGGCAGCGTCGACCAGACCATGGGCCACAGCTTCGACGGCATCGAGGAGTACGACAACCCGCTGCCGCAGTGGTGGTTCCTGTTGTTCGCCGGCACCCTGGTGTTTTCCGTCGGCTACCTGGTCCTCTATCCGGGCCTGGGCAACTGGAAAGGCATCCTGCCAGGTTACGAGAACGGCTGGACCGGCGTCCATGAATGGGAAAAGGAAATGGCCAAGGCCGACGCCAAGTTCGGGCCGATCTTCGCCAAGTTCGCCGCCATGCCCGTGGAAGAAGTGGCCAAGGACCCACAGGCCTTGAAGATGGGTGGCCGCCTGTTCGCCTCCAACTGCTCGGTCTGCCACGGCTCGGACGCCAAGGGTGCCTTCGGCTTCCCCAACCTGGCCGACAGCAACTGGCGCTGGGGCGGCACTGCCGACACCATCAAGACCACCATCATGGGCGGCCGCATCGCGGCAATGCCGGCCTGGGGCGAGGTGCTGGGAGAGGCCGGGGTCAAGAACGTGGCCGCGTACGTACGCCATGACTTGGCCGGCCTGCCTCTGCCGGCGGACAACGGTGCCGACCTGCAAGCCGGCCAGCAGGCCTTCAGCACCACCTGTGTCGCCTGCCACGGCGCCAACGGCCAGGGAACCGAAGCCATGGGCGCGCCGAACCTGACGCAACCGGCCGGCTTCATCTACGGCACCAGCCTGGCACAGTTGCAGCAGACCATTCGCCATGGTCGCCAGGGTCACATGCCGGCGCAGAATGAGTTGCTGGGCAATGACAAGGTGCAACTGCTTGCCGCCTACGTCTACAGCCTGTCCCACACAGCCGGTGCCGAGCGCCTGCAAGCTGAACACAAAAGCGAATAAATCTTGACCGTTAAACAGCCGCATTCATCTGGATGCGGCTGTTCCCTGTCCCTGCGCGACGCATTGTCGCACCCTCCCATAGTCTTTCTTTCGGTTCCCCTGAATCGGGTCTAAGCTTGCCTTTGCGTGCACTGGCGACTGCCGGTTTCAGGTCGACCCGACCCGATGCGTTCGACAATCGTTCGTCAAAAAGGCCGCAAAGGCTGGTGAATACCGGCTGTTGCGACAGTTGCCTGGCATCACCCGAACGCTGTGTTTGAACACACCCCGTTACAACCGACCTGACCCCCTCGCCTCGTTCCTTCGTTGCGACTTTTTGCCGTGGGCCATTTTTGTCCCTACACGGAACATGGAAAGGCCGCAGAATCAGCTTTGGAAAGCATTGACCCAGGTCATGGCGCGTTGCAATGACCCCCCGCTTTCTCCATACTTGCGACCGATTTTTATCCTAATAAAACACCCAAACCGTGGAACCTTAGAATGAGCACAGCAATCAGTCCGACTGCTTATAACTATAAGGTAGTCCGCCAGTTCGCCATCATGACGGTGGTCTGGGGGATCCTTGGCATGGGGCTCGGTGTCTTCATCGCCTCGCAACTGGTCTGGCCGGAGTTGAACTTCGATCTGCCATGGACGACATTTGGACGCCTGCGCCCGCTGCACACCAACCTGGTGATCTTCGCCTTCGGTGGTTGTGCGTTGTTTGCCACTTCTTACTACGTCGTGCAGCGAACCTGCCAAACGCGACTGATCTCCGACGGCCTCGCCGCCTTTACCTTCTGGGGCTGGCAAGCGGTCATCGTCGGTGCGATCGTGACCTTGCCAATGGGTTTCACCACCACCAAGGAATACGCGGAACTGGAATGGCCCCTGGCTATCCTGCTGGCCATCGTCTGGGTGACCTACGGTCTGGTGTTCTTCGGCACCATCGTCAAGCGCAAGACCAAGCACATCTACGTCGGTAACTGGTTCTACGGTGCCTTCATCGTCGTGACAGCCATGCTGCACATCGTCAACCACGCTTCCCTGCCGGTCAGCTTCTTCAAGTCGTACTCGGCCTACTCGGGCGCGACCGATGCGATGATCCAGTGGTGGTACGGCCATAACGCCGTAGGCTTCTTCCTGACCACCGGTTTCCTGGGGATGATGTACTACTTCGTGCCGAAACAGGCCGAGCGTCCGATCTATTCCTATCGCCTGTCCATCGTGCACTTCTGGGCGCTGATCACCCTGTACATCTGGGCCGGTCCGCACCACCTGCACTACACCGCACTGCCAGACTGGGCGCAGTCCCTGGGCATGGCGATGTCGATCATCCTGCTGGCACCAAGCTGGGGCGGCATGATCAACGGCATGATGACCCTGTCGGGCGCCTGGCATAAGCTGCGCACCGACCCGATCCTGCGGTTCCTGGTGGTGTCGCTGGCGTTTTATGGCATGTCGACCTTCGAAGGCCCGATGATGGCCATCAAGACCGTCAACTCCCTGAGCCACTACACCGACTGGACCATCGGCCACGTACACGCCGGGGCACTTGGCTGGGTTGCGATGATTTCCATCGGCGCCATCTACCACATGATCCCGAAACTGTTCGGTCGTGCGCAGATGCACAGCACCAGCCTGATCAACGCGCACTTCTGGCTCGCGACCATCGGCACCGTGCTCTACATCGCCTCGATGTGGGTCAACGGCATCACCCAGGGCCTGATGTGGCGTGCAATCAACGACGACGGCACCCTGACCTACTCGTTCGTCGAAGCACTGCAAGCCAGCCATCCTGGTTTCATCGTACGAGCCCTGGGCGGCGCGTTCTTCGCCAGCGGCATGCTGTTCATGGCCTACAACGTGTACCGCACCGTTCGTGCCTCTGACCCGGCTGAAGCTGAAGCCGCCGCCAAGATCGCCGTAGTTGGAGCTCACTGATGAAGCACGAAGCAGTAGAGAAGAATATCGGCCTGCTGGCCTTCTTCATGGTCATCGCCGTGAGCATCGGCGGCCTGACCCAGATCGTCCCGCTGTTCTTCCAGGACGTGACCAACAAGCCGGTCGAAGGCATGAAGCCACGTACCGCCCTTGAACTGGAAGGCCGCGACATCTACATCGCCAACGGTTGTGTCGGCTGCCACTCGCAGATGATCCGTCCGTTCCGTGCTGAAACCGAACGCTACGGCCACTATTCGGTCGCCGGTGAAAGCGTCTGGGACCACCCGTTCCTGTGGGGTTCCAAACGTACCGGTCCGGACCTGGCCCGCGTTGGCGGCCGCTACTCCGACGACTGGCAGCGTGCGCACTTGTACAACCCGCGCAACGTGGTGCCAGAGTCGAAAATGCCGGCCTACCCGTTCCTCGTAGAAAACAAGCTCGACGGCAAAGACACCGCCAAGAAAATGGAAGTCTTGCGTACCCTGGGCGTGCCTTACACCGATGAAGACATCGCCGGTGCCAAGGATGCCGTCAAGGGCAAGACTGAAATGGACGCGCTGGTGGCCTATCTGCAAGGCCTGGGCACCATCATCAAAAGCAAACGGTGATTTAGATGGATATCGGGATGATTCGTGGCCTGGGCACCGTCGTCGTGATGGTGGCCTTTATCGGTCTGGCGTTGTGGGTGTTCAGCCCCAAGCGCAAGTCGGAGTTTGACGACGCGACCTTGCTGCCGTTCGCGGATGATCCCGAAGCCATCAAGCACGTCGAGCAAGCTTCTAGGAGTAACAAAGAATGACTACGTTCTGGAGTCTGTACGTCACAGTCCTCAGTCTGGGTACGATCTTCGCCCTGACCTGGCTGCTGCTGTCGACCCGTAAGGGCCAGCGCGCCGAACAAACGGACGAGACCGTCGGCCACTCGTTCGATGGCATCGAAGAGTACGACAACCCACTGCCGAAATGGTGGTTCATGTTGTTCGTGGGCACCATTGTGTTCGCCCTCGGCTACCTCGTGCTCTACCCGGGCCTGGGTAACTGGAAAGGCCTGCTGCCAGGCTACAACTACCTGGACACCGAGAAGCAGACCGCCTTCGCCAACGGCCAGACCGGCTGGACAGGCGTTCACGAGTGGGAAAAGGAAATGGCACGCTCGGACGCCAAGTTCGGTCCGATCTTCGCCAAGTTCGCCTCCATGCCGATCGAAGAAGTCGCCAAGGACCCGCAAGCCCTGAAGATGGGTGGCCGCCTGTTCGCCTCCAACTGCTCGGTCTGCCACGGTTCCGACGCCAAGGGTGCCTACGGTTTCCCGAACCTGACCGACGCCGACTGGCGCTGGGGTGGTGAGCCGCAAACCATCAAGACCACCATCATGGGCGGTCGTCATGCCGTGATGCCGGGCTGGGCTGCCGTGGTTGGCGAGCAAGGGGTTGCCGACGTCTCCGCCTACGTGGTGACCAGCCTGCACGGTCGTAAACTGCCGGAAGGCGCCAAGGCCGATCCGGCCAACGGCCAGAAGCTGTTCGCGGCCAACTGCGTGGCCTGCCACGGTCCAGCCGGCAAGGGCACGCCTGCCATGGGCGCACCTGACCTGACGCACCCGGCCGGTTTCATCTACGGCTCGAGCTTCGCTCAGTTGCAGCAGACCATCCGTTACGGTCGCCAGGGCCAGATGCCTGCCCAGGCCGACCTGCATGGCAACGACAAGGTCCATCTGCTGGCTGCGTACGTCTACAGCCTGTCTCATGGGGAACCGGCGCCAGCCGCCGATGCCCAGTAAGGCACACGCCTGATGCACCAAAGGCCCCGCCAACCCATGTTGGCGGGGCCTTTTTATTGGTGGGTATCAAGAGGCGAAGCTGTTTCACTTGCTCGCCGCTTGCGCCGGTAGTAACGTGCCTACATTCTAGTTTCATGAGGGCACCGCCATGTCCATCACGACCATTTCCAGCCGCGAATTCAATCACGACACAAGTGGTGCCAAAAAAGCCGCCCGCCAGGGGCCGGTCATCATCACTGACCGTGGCAGGCCGGCCCACGTACTGCTAAGCATTGAGGAGTACCAGAAACTGACCGGCATTGGCGCCAGCATTGTCGAGTTGCTGGTCATGCCCGATGCGCCGGATATCGATTTCGATACCGAACGTGCCGTCATCACTCCCCGGCCAGTGGACCTGTCCTGATGTTTCTACTCGACACCAATGTCATTTCGGAACTGCGCAAGCCGCAAGCAGATAAAAACGTACAGGCCTGGGCACGGAGCGTGTCCGCCCCCCACCTGTACGTCTCGGCAATCACCGTATTGGAACTGGAAACCGGTGTGTTGCGCTTCGAACGCAAGGACCCGGCGCAAGGCAGCCGCCTGCGCGCGTGGCTGGATAACCACGTCATGCCCGCATTTGCCGGCAGGATCCTGGCAGTCGACCGCACCGTCGCGCTGCGCTGCGCTCGCCTGCACGTACCGGATCGCAGCAATGAATGCGATGCATTGATTGCCGCCACCGCGCTGGTCCATGGCCTGACCGTGGTCACGCGCAATGTGAGTGATTTTCAAAGCAGCGGCGTGGCCTTGATCAATCCATGGTCAAGCTAATATAACGTCGCGACGGACCATCAATTACCGCCAAGGAGATAGGCGCAATGGGCATCGAAACACTTCAGCGCGCAACGATGAGCCCCCGGCATGTCTGACGCGCTCTGGGCCGCTCGCCTGGGCGATGCACTGAACCACACCTCCATGATGGCCGACATCCTCGGCGGCGTGCTGGAAGTGGCGGCCAACATCGCCATCACCGCCCTGGCGACGGCGGCGGTGGTGGCCGCCACCGGCATCACCGTCGCCACGGGTGGCTTGGGTTGCTTCCTGCTCGGTGCGGTGGTGGGGGCGGTCGTGGGCATTGCCATGAGCAAAACCGGGGCCGACGAAGGCCTGAGTACTATCTGCGAAGGCATCGGCAACGCGCTCTTCCCGCCCACGGTGCAGGCCAACATCCTCACCGGCTCCAAGGACACCTTTACCAACAACATCCCCTCGGCCCGCGCCGGAAGAAGAAGCCGAGGCCAGTTACCTGGACATGGCCGGCAACTTCTTCTCGCAGATGTGGCGCCCCACCGTCGCATCGCCCGCCCCCGGCACGGAGACCCGGCCGGAAGACCTGGTGATCTGCACCAAGCACCCACCGATGCCGCCGCAGTTCATGGCCGAAGGCTCGGACAAGGTCACCATCAACGGCCAGCCCGCCGTGCGCAGCGGCGACCGCAGCACCTGCGATGCGACGGTGGTGTCGGCCGGGTTGATTTCCCCGGACGTGACCATTGGCGGCGGCTCAGTGGTGGTGCGCGAGATTCGCAGCGGCAAGACCCCGGGCGTGGGGCTGGCGGTCACCGCGTTACTAATGCTCAAGGGTGGCAAGGGCAAGTTCTTCAGCAAACTGCCGTGCATGCTGGCCGGTGGCGCGGCGTCGATGGCGGTCAGCAGCGCCATGGGCGCCGCGGCCAACGCCGCCATGGGCTCGTCGAACCCGGTGCATGCCGCGACCGGCGCCAAGGTGCTGGGCCGCGATGAAGAGCTGGACTTCGTTTTGCCCGGTGTTCTGCCAATCGACTGGCAACGCTTCTACAACAGCCGCGACGAACGACGTGGCGGGATGTTCGGCGCCGGCTGGAGCGTGGCCTACGAGGTGCAGGTGGAGATCCTGGCCCATCCCGAGGGTGGCGAGACCCTGCTCTACACCGACGAACAGGCCCGGCCCATCGACATGGGTTCGATCCCGTTGGGCGGCGCGGTGTTCAGTGCTGGCGAAGGCCTGGCCGTGCGACGTCATCTCAACGGGCAGTTGCTGATCGAAAGCGACGACGGCGTGTATCGCCCGTTCGAACCCACGCCGGACCACACATCCCTGCTGCGCCTGAGCCAACTCGGTGACCGCAACGACAATCGCATCTTCCTCGACTACGACGCCGCCGGACGGCTGATACGCCTGCGCGACACCTTCGATCTGGTGCAAGTCGAGCTGATCCGCGAGCGCGAACGCGTCACGCGGATAGAACGTCTCTACCCCGACCAACAACGCGAACTGCTGGTCAGCTATGCCTACGACACGGCGAACAACCTGAGCGAAGTACGCGACGCCACCGGCCAGGTGCAACGGCGTTTCAGCTACGACGCCGGCCAGCGAATGCTGGAGCACCAACTGCCCACCGGGCTGCGTTGCTTCTACGAATGGGCCTTGGTCGAAGACCAGGAATGGCGCGTGGTCCGGCACTGGACCGACGAGGGCGACACCTACCAGTTCGACTATGACCTCAAGGCCGGTGTAACCCGCATCACCGACAGTTTGCAGCGCGTCAGCACGCGCCACTGGAACAGCCAACACCAGATCACCCGATACAGCGACAACCTCGGCCAGACCTGGCTGTTCGAGTGGAACGACGAACGCCAACTGCTCAGCGCCACCGACCCACAGGGCGGGCGCTATGAATACAGCTATGACGAGGCCGGTAACCTGATCGGCGAAACCGATCCGTTGGGCCGCAGCGATTCCACCCTCTGGCTCGAACACTGGGCCCTGCCGCTGGTGGACACCGATGCCGCCGGCCACAGCTGGAAATACCGCTACGATCAACGCGGCAACTGCACCGCCGAAACCGATCCCCTGGGCCACGTCACCCGCTACCGCTACCGCTACGACACCCACGGTCAGGTCATCGAAATCATTGACGCCACCGGCAAGCTTAAAAAGCTGCGCTGGAATCCGTTCGGGCAGTTGGTGGAGCACACCGATTGTTCGGGTTACCCGACACGGTTCAGCTACGACCAGCGCGGCTACCTGCAGACCATCACCGACGCCCTCGGCGAGCGCACCCAGTTCAGCTACGACGCCCAAGGCCGTTTGCTCAGCAGCCAATTGCCGGATGGCCGCACCGAGCACTACCAGCGCGACCTCGCCGGGCAGTTGACCGGCTACACCGACCCGGCCGGGCACACCACGCTCTACCAGCACAACCGTCGCGGTCAGGTCCGCCAACGCACCGACGCCCACGGCCGGCAGGTGCAATTCGCGTACGACAGCTACGGGCGGCTGCAAGCGCTGGTCAATGAGAACGGTGAAAGTTATCGGTTTGCCTGGGATGCGGGTGATCGGTTGGCCGAACAGCGCAACCTTGATGGCAGCGCCAAAGGCTACACGTACGACGTCCTCAACAACGTAAAACGAGTCGAAACCATCGCAGCGCCGCGAGGTGATCATCAGCCCAGTGAAAGGACCATTGTTCATCATCTCGAACGTGATGCCATTGGCCGGCTGACCACCCGAATCACACCTGATGGACAGTCCCGGTACAGCTATAGCCCGTTGAATCAGTTAATCGAAGCCACCGTCATCGCTAACGACGGCAACGAACAACGACTGGGCTTTGCTTATGACGCGCTGGGTTATCTGATTGAGGAGCAGAGTTCAGCGGGCGTTCTGAAGCATCACTACGACGAACTCGGCAACCTGATCCAGACCCACCTACCCGACGGCCGTTGGGTCAGCCGCCTGTACTACGGCAGTGGTCATCTGCACCAAATCAACCTCGACGGCCACGTCATCAGCGACTTCGAACGCGACCGGCTGCATCGAGAGGTGCTGCGCACCCAAGGCCAAATCAGCACACGGAGTGAATATGACCGTAGCGGGCGCTTACGCAGCCGCCAACGCCGGCATACCAGCCAGCCGTCATTGATGCCTGCCGCAGATCAAACCCATTTTGAGTTTGATCCTGGCGACCACCTGGTGGCGCGCCTTGAACGGCAGCCAAAAGGTCAACAACGCCAATTGCTGCACTACGATGTGACCGGCCGCATCCTGGCAAGCCAGGGCACTCGACAAGGCCAGAATGAAACATTTTCCTTCGATGCCGCCGCCAATCTCCTCGACAGTTCACCTGGTACAGGTGGGCGGGTTACGCACAACCAACTCAAGCGCTATCAGGATAAGCACTATCGCTACGATGGTTTTGGCCGAATGATTGAAAAGCGCAGTGGGCGACATGGCCTGCAGCGCTTCAGTTACGACTCGGATCACCGGCTGGTTGAAGTTCGAACCCAGAAATCCGACGGTGAAAACGTCGTCAGGATGCGCTACGACCCGTTGGGTCGAAGGATTGAGAAAACCGAACATGACGACAACGGGCGTCTCATCGCCCGCACGCGTTTCGACTGGGATGGCCTGCAATTACTCAAGGAACATAAAAATAGCCTGACCAGCCTGTACCTCTATATTGGCGACAGTCACGAACCCTTGGCCCGGGTCGACGGCATCGGTGAACATCAACGCATCCGCTATTACCACAACGACCCCAATGGTCAGCCACAGGCCTTGACGGAAAGTGACGGCTATCCGCTATGGCACGCTCACTACCAGGTATGGGGCAATACCACTGATGAAGTCCGTGAGCCGTACTACATCGAAGAACAGAACCTGCGTTTTCAGGGGCAATACCTGGACCGGGAAACAGGCCTGCACTACAACACCTTCCGCTTCTATGATCCCGACATAGGCCGCTTTACCACGCCCGACCCCTTGGGCCTGGCCGCAAGCCTGAATCTTTATCGCTACGCACCGAATCCATTTACCTGGATCGACCCGCTGGGGCTTAAAGAGAATGAGATTATCCGGTACATGGGCGAGAGCGAAACCGTCTCGTCCAAGGCCGCCAACGGAGGCAAAGGTGGGCTTGTTCCGAATATCAGAGGTGAGAAAGCCGTCTGGGTGAATCAGGACAGCAATCCCGGCTTCAATCCGGGCAACGAAAAGTATCGGGTAGTCGCCACCGTCAATAATGAAGGGGTTAGCATGCTCAACGACCACAAGGATATTTCTACCGTTGACTATAAGGAGACGGGCCTTAAGGATGGCGTGCTATCCAAAACGAATGAGCCCAAGGCCAGAGGTATCGGTTTCCGGTTACTGGATAAATTCAATAAAACCATTACGTCATTTCGTGTCGAGAAGAAAGGCCCGAACGGAAAATGGAAGACCTGCGGATAAAGCCAGATGGACATATTCGATCTTCTCTCATACAAACTTGAAAATTTCCTGAACGTCCGGCCGTATCCGAAGGCGTTGGGTGCTGTTTTTTACGAAGAAGACGAGCCTTCGCTACTGAACGTCGTCGCGAAAAAACACAATGGCGCTCCCTTCAGCGTTAGCCGCTGGCGGGACTTGTTTTCCACCAGCGCTTTCGAAAAAGCCATGCTGAAGAACGGCTTCACGGAACCCGACTGCTACGCCCTCCTCCTGGTCCTGTCGCGCTTTGGCTACCTGCTTGAAATCGACAACCGTCAACGAACCAACAAGGATTACTTTATTTTCTTCTACCTGATCCAACTGATCAGCTTGAAGAACAGCACCCTGGATGCGGATGCGCGCCTCAGGAACTACATGCTTAGGTTCCTCCTCTTCGAATTGAGCATCGATGACGAGGCGTATCGTCGTTTCAGCATCGAGGGCAATCAGTTGATGATGGCGAGCGATGGGCTGGGGTCCGTGGCTTTTCTGGATGTGATTGATCTGGTTTACAAAGCGATCAAGGCCGACAGCAGGAAAGAGCATCAACTGCTGAGTACGTTGAAAACGTTTCAAACAAGCACAGTCAGATTACTCAGCGAGCCCGACGATACCCATTACCGCTTCGCGATCAATGATCGTCACAGCGAGCTTATGTACCCCGACGTTTTTTTGCCCACCTATGCTCAGGACAGGCAAAAAATATTTGATGCTTTGATCGACGCGGTCAATCCGCTTCAGTCAACGGCAAACCTGTTCGTCTCCAATATGGTGGTGATGAATTACGCCTTTCACGTCCTGAAAGACAAGCCTCACGAAATTCTAAAACTGAAAAAACACGTCCGTGATGAAGCGCTGTTCGGCCAATTGCTGGAGGTGATCATCATGCGTCGGATGGCAGTCAACAAAGCGCTGTTCGAAAAAATTCCCACGGGGCACGATCTGTCCTTGATCAAGGATGAGCAAACCGCGTTCTACAACATTTTGTACCGCCAGTAGAAACTTGATGCATTTGTGCGCCTGACGCTTCTCTTTGCAGGGCACAAAAATAATCAGAGCCGGGATTCGGCTGTGCTCAAGAAAACCCTGGCGGCTAGATCAAATTGGGAAACAAGCAGTTCGATCTGGCCTTGCGAACAAATGACCAGGCGCAGGTTAAGCGCAAATCCCCGTGGCGAGGGAACTTACTCCCGCTGGGCGGCTGAGCCGCCCCAAAAAGGCTGACGAATTCCTACAGAAAAACCGCTGCGCCACCGAGCGAGAGCAAGCTCCCTCGCCCCGAATCCAGGGCATTACGAAGACGTGTTTATTCTCCCTGCGCAACGCTTCCGCCAAGCTACGAATCCTTGCGCCATTGCCTACAACTACGCCAGAATCCGCCCGCTTGTGCGCCTTGCCCATGGGTTCTATCGTTTGCCTGCCACTGCCCATCAGTGGTCGGGTTTAGTAGCCCTGGTTGGAAATACATAATGGTTGCATGAGTCTCATCAGTCAGGCGTCGCCTGCATTTGATGGTGGCTGTGCGCATGGCGCCTTCGGGCGCGCCGGGTTTTTATGTATTTTCCACCGGTCTACTAACTTGCGCACAGCTGCCACCCCTTCGTTTAGTAGCGAGATGGTTGCGGCCTACTAGAAGGAAAAATGCATATGTTCAAGATAACTCCGAACCCTCCGGAAACTGACTCAACCTCTACCCATTCCGGTCGCAAAAACAAGCAGCACGACGAAACCACCAAACGCGTCTTGGATCACTACCTGCTACCCAAACCGGAAAAGTCCGAAGAAGCATCCAAACCAGACCAGCTCTTCACCGTGAAAAAAAACGCCGACAACGAATGCCTGCTCGCCAACCTCAGCGAAAACTTGGCCTCAGCCGACGCGATGATTAGCAACCTGGCCTTCGACTTGGAAGGCCCCCGCCGCCACATCGCCCTCGGCATCCAGCAACTGATCGAACTGAGTTCAATGCTGGCGAACCGAGTGCTGGATAACGTCGACCCGCGCTAACCGCGACACCACCAACCCGTGACGAGGAAGCCTGCTTCCGCTGGATGGCGAAGCCGCCCCAAAACAGGCCGGCGCATTCTCCAGATAAACCGCATCAGCCGGCTCACGACGGCTGCGCCGCCGAGCGGGAGCAAGCTCCCTCGCCACGGATCGCCTACACCTCAAAAGCAGGCGTGTAACCCGCCTTCACCGACCGGCAAGGCAACGCGCAAACCCTGAGCTTCGCCTACGACGCCACCGGCCAGTTGCTCGCCGAAAACAGCGCCGCCGGCAGCCTGCAACACCACTATGACGAACTTGGCAACCTGATCCAGACCCAGTTGCCCGACGGCCGCTGGATCAATCGCCTGCACTACGGCAGCGGGGCGCTGCAAAAAATCCGCTACTACCACAACGACCTCAACGGCCTGCCGGAACAACTCACCGAGGCCGACGGGCACAACGTGTGGCGGGCGACATATCGGGTGTGGGCACCGAGCCCAGAAGCGCAAATGATTGGAGCTACGATGTACGACCGCCGGGTGGCGAAGCCGCCAAAAATAGCGGCACAAAGCAACCAAACAGGCCTGTCGAACGAGTCGGCAGGCCCTTTGGTTTTTTCGCCAACGCCATGGAATGTCTATAGTCAATTGATCTTGGTCATGACTTGTTACATCTGCTACACCATTCGACCCTTCCCCCCAACGCGACCAAAGGTCGCACCCTTGAGCTAGACCTACAGGCGTATCATTGCGCCACTGCAATACCCTTTCTGACCGTGGTCGGCACGTACTGACCCCGGCACTTTTCCACTGCCGTGGGATGCATTTTGATGAGCAACCAGATTCCGGTACATGACGTCACCCCGCCTGCCAAGGACGCGAACCAAAGCGTCGATCTCTACGCTTCTCGGGAAAAAATCTACACCCGCGCCTTCACGGGCCTGTTCCGCAACTTGCGGATGGTCGGCGGTGGCATGTTGTTCCTGCTGTACTTCGGTACGGTCTGGTTGAATTGGGGTGGGCATCAGGCGGTCTGGTGGAACCTGCCCGAACGCAAATTCTTCATTTTCGGTGCGACCTTCTGGCCCCAGGACTTCATCCTCCTGTCAGGGCTGCTGATCATTGCCGCCTTTGGCCTGTTTTTCATCACGGTATACGCCGGACGGGTCTGGTGCGGCTACACCTGCCCACAAAGCGTATGGACGTGGATTTTCATGTGGTGTGAGAAAGTCACCGAAGGCGACCGCAACCAGCGCATCAAGCTCGACAAGGCGCCCATGAGCGGGAACAAGTTCCTGCGCAAGCTGGCCAAGCACAGCTTGTGGCTGCTGATCGGTTTCGTCACTGGCATGACCTTCGTCGGGTATTTCAGCCCCATCCGTGAACTGGTGTTCGAGTTCTTTACCGGCCAGGCCGATGGCTGGTCGTATTTCTGGGTCGGCTTCTTCACTCTCGCCACCTACGGCAACGCCGGCTGGCTGCGCGAGCAGGTGTGCATCTACATGTGCCCTTACGCACGTTTCCAGAGCGTGATGTTCGACAAGGACACCCTGATCGTTTCCTACGACCCGCGTCGCGGCGAAAGCCGTGGCCCACGCAAGAAGGGCGTTGACTACAAGGCCCTGGGCCTGGGGGACTGCATCGACTGCACCATGTGCGTCCAGGTCTGCCCCACCGGTATCGACATTCGCGACGGCCTGCAGATCGAATGCATCGGCTGCGCGGCGTGCATCGACGCCTGCGACAACATCATGGACAAGATGGATTACCCGCGCGGGCTGATCAGCTACACCACCGAACATAACCTCTCGGGACAGAAAACCCATAAACTGCGCCCACGCCTGATCGGTTATGCCCTGGTGCTGCTGGCAATGATCAGTCTGCTGGTGACCGCGTTCTTCATGCGTTCGCTGGTGGGTTTCGACGTCAGCAAGGACCGTGTGCTGTACCGCGAGAACGCCGAAGGCCGGATCGAGAACGTCTACAGCCTCAAGATCATGAACAAGGACCAGCGCGATCATACGTACGTACTGGAGGCCTCCGGCCTGCCGGACCTCAAGCTGCAGGGACGCCGGGAAATCAAGGTCGCGGCCGGTGAGATCTTCACCCAGCCGGTAGAACTGTCCAGTGCACCGGAGCAACTGCCGTCGAGCACCAACGAGGTGACCTTCATTCTCAAGGATGCCGATGACGACAGCGTTCATGTTGAAGCCAAGAGCCGGTTCATCGGCCCACAAATTCGTTGAGAGAACTGAACATGCCTGCAGCAACCGCCACCAGCCCCTGGTACAAGCACCTCTGGCCGTGGATCATCATTGGGATTTTGGCCTGCTCGGTCACACTGAGCCTGACCATGGTGACCATCGCCGTGAACAACCCGGACAATCTGGTCAACGACAACTATTACGAAGCCGGCAAAGGCATCAACCGCTCCCTGGAGCGCGAACTGCTGGGCCAGACCCTGCAATTGCATGCCAACGTGCAACTGGATGACGTCACCGGCGAAGTGAACCTGCGCCTGAGCGGCGACAGCCGGCCCCAGACCCTGGAACTGAACCTGATCTCACCCACCCAGCCGGAAAAGGATCGCAAGGTCGTCCTGACCCGCAACGACAGCGAACCGGGGCGTTACGTCGGCCAGTTGACGAACAAGATCGAAGGCCGGCGCTTTGTCGAATTGCTGGGGGTCGAGAACGACAAGACCTGGCGGTTGTTCGAAGAAGAGCAGATCAACCATGACCAGGCCGTCCTGCTCGGTGATGAACCGCTGCAAGGCGCTGAAGACCTGAAAAAATAAGCGGGTCAACAGCCCCTGTAGGAGCTGCCGAGCGAAGCGAGGCTGCGATCTTTCCCCGGACAATTGAGTCTCAAGCGAAAGATCAAAAGATCAAAAGATCAAAAGATCAAAAGATCAAAAGATCAAAAGATCGCAGCCTTCGGCAGCTCCCACAATCCGTATACCCCTTGCAAACCCACTATGCCAGGCCTTCATGCGACAACCATGACCACTCCACAGCCCTGCTACCACTGCGCCCTGCCCGTTCCTCCTGGCAGTCGCTTCACCGCCGTTGTCCTCGGTGAAACCCGCGAGCTGTGCTGCCCGGGCTGCCAGGCGGTGGCTGAAGCCATTGTCGCCGGCGGCCTGGAAAGTTATTACCAGCATCGCAGTGAAGCGTCGGCCAATCCCGAGTCCCTGCCCGTCCAATTGACCGATGAACTGGCCCTGTACGATCGCCCCGACGTGCAGCAATCATTCGTACGCCATGAAGGCGAATTGGCCGAAACCACCCTATTGATGGAAGGCATCAGTTGCGCCGCCTGCGGCTGGTTGATCGAAAAACAACTGCGCAGCCTGCCCGCCGTGGCCGAGGCGCGGCTGAACCTGTCCAATCACCGCCTGCATGTACGCTGGGCCGACGCTCAACTGCCGCTGAGCACGCTGCTCGCCGAATTGCGCCAGATCGGCTACGTAGCGCACCCGTACCAGGCCGACCAGGCCTGTGAACAACTCGCCGCACAAAACCGCCTGGCCCTGCGCCAATTGGGTGTAGCCGGTCTGCTCTGGTTCCAGGCGATGATGGCGACCATGGCCACCTGGCCGGAATTCAACATCGACCTGAGCCCGGAGATGCACACCATCCTGCGCTGGGTCGCGCTGTTCCTCACCACACCTATCGTGTTCTATAGCTGTGCGCCGTTCTTCAAGGGCGCGATGCGCGACCTGCGCACCCGGCACCTGACCATGGACGTTTCGGTGTCCCTGGCCATTGGCGGCGCCTATGTCGCCGGGATCTGGACTTCCATCACCGGCGTGGGTGAGCTGTACTTCGATGCCGTGGGCATGTTCGCCCTGTTCCTGCTGGCCGGCCGCTACCTGGAACGCCGGGCCCGGGAGCGCACGGCGGCCGCCACCGCCCAACTGGTCAATCTGTTGCCGGCCTCGTGCCTGCGCCTGGAGGATAACGGCCAGAGTGAACGCATCCTGCTCAGCGAATTGCGCACCGGTGACCGGGTACTGGTGCATCCCGGGGCGGTCCTGCCGGCCGACGGCAGGATCCTCGATGGCCAGTCCAGCATCGACGAATCGCTGCTGACCGGTGAATACCTGCCACAACCTCGGCAAGTGGGCGACGCGGTCACCGCCGGCACGCTGAACGTCGAAGGGGCCTTGACGGTTGAGGTGCTGGCTCTCGGGCAAGACACCCGATTGTCGGCCATCGTGCGGCTGCTGGAGCGGGCCCAGGCCGAGAAGCCACGACTGGCGGAAATCGCCGACCGCGCCGCCCAATGGTTCTTGCTGTTCTCCTTGGCCGCCGCTGCCGTCATCGGGCTGGTGTGGTGGCAACTGGACGCTTCGCGCGCGTTCTGGATCGTCCTGGCGATGCTGGTCGCCACCTGCCCTTGCGCGCTGTCCCTCGCCACGCCGACCGCCCTCACCGCCGCAACCGGCACCTTGCACAAGCTGGGCCTGCTGCTGACGCGCGGTCATGTGCTGGAAGGTCTGAATCAGATCGACACGGTCATTTTCGACAAGACCGGCACCCTCACCGAAGGCCGCCTGGCGTTGCGCGCCATTCGGCCATTGACGGCCCTCGACAGTGATCAATGCCTGGGCTTGGCCGCCGCCCTGGAGAACCGCTCGGAGCACCCCATCGCCCGCGCCTTCGGCCGCGCGCCATTGGCCGCCGAACAGGTGCAAAGCACCCCGGGACTGGGGCTGGAAGGCTTGGTGGCCGAACAGCGCCTGCGCATCGGCCAGGCCGGTTTTGTCTGCGAACTGAGTGGCGCCGCCGTACCGCAAATGCCGGACGAACCCGGGCAATGGCTATTGCTGGGCGATGAATCCGGGCCACTGGCCTGGTTCGTCCTCGATGACCGCTTGCGCGCCGATGCCCCGGCGCTGCTGGCGGCCTGCAAGGCACGGGGCTGGCGGACGCTGCTGTTGTCAGGTGACAGTTCGCCCATGGTTGCCAGTGTCGCCGCCGAACTGGGCATCGATGAAGCCCGCGGCGGTTTGCGCCCGGACGATAAACTGGCCGTGTTGCAACAGTTGCACCAGCAGGGCCGCAAGGTGCTGATGCTCGGCGACGGGGTGAACGACGTTCCGGTGCTGGCGGCCGCGGACATCAGTGTCGCCATGGGCTCGGCCACCGATCTGGCCAAGACCAGCGCCGATGCGGTGCTGCTGTCCAACCGCCTCGACGCCCTGATCCACGCCTTCAGCCTGGCTCGGCGCACCCGGCGGGTGATCATCGAGAACCTGGTGTGGGCAGCACTGTACAATGGCCTCATGTTGCCGTTCGCCGCCCTCGGCTGGATTACGCCGGTATGGGCCGCGATCGGCATGTCCATCAGTTCGCTGACCGTGGTGTTGAATGCGCTGAGGCTGACGCGTCAGCCCAAGGCGCAGGTTTTCGACGCCACGCCCGATACCCGCCCGCAACCGGCCTGAGCCGCGCGGGCATGGAGTTCCGACATGCCAGCTCTCTACGTGATGATCCCGGCCGCGCTGCTGATCGTGGCCATTGCCGTGTACATTTTCTTCTGGGCCGTGGACAGCGGCCAGTACGACGACCTCGACGGTCCGGCCCACAGCATTCTGTTCGACGATCAGGACCCGAACCACAAGGCCGCGGTGGACGAAGCCAGTGGCGAGGCCCGCAAGCCGGACGACAAGGCTCCGCCCCATGCTTGACCTGGCCCCCCTGCTGGTTTCGGCGGTCATCCTTGGCCTGCTCGGCGGCGGGCACTGCCTGGGCATGTGCGGCGGCCTGATGGGCGCCCTGACCCTGGCGATCCCAAAGGACCAGCGCAGTCGGCGCTTTCGGTTGCTGCTGGTATACAACCTGGGGCGGATCCTGAGCTACGCCGCCGCCGGGTTGTTGATTGGCCTCGCCGGTTGGGCCGTGTCCAACAGCCCGGCAGCAATGATCATGCGAGTTCTGGCCGGCTTGCTGTTGATCGCCATGGGCCTGTACCTGGCGGGCTGGTGGAGCGGCCTGACCCGCATCGAAGGTGTGGGGCGTGGCTTGTGGCGACACATCCAACCCGTCGCCAACCGTTTGCTGCCGGTGTCGAGCCTGCCTCGTGCCTTGCTGCTCGGCGCGCTATGGGGCTGGCTGCCGTGCGGCCTGGTCTACAGCACCCTGTTGTGGTCCGCCAGCCAGGGCAATGCACTGGACAGCGCGTTGCTGATGCTCGCCTTCGGCCTGGGCACTTGGCCGGTGCTGCTCGCCACGGGCCTGGCCGCCGAGCGCATCACTGCCCTGCTGCGCAAACGCAGCGTGCGCGTGACCGGTGGGTTGCTGGTGATTATTTTCGGGGTATGGACACTGCCGGGGCCACATCAGCATTGGCTTATGGGGCATTGATCGAGTCACCCCAATCGCGAGCAAGCTCGCACACACTTGATCGTGGGTGTACGCAACACTTTTGTCGGAGCGGGCCTGCTCGCGATTGGCCCTGACTCAACCCTCGCCCGTTGACGCAAATCAAAACGGCCGCGCCCACGCCCCCCTAGACTCGCCCCATGCCAGTCTATCCGGGGAATGCCCGCATGCTCGACACCATTTGTTGGGATTCAGATCTCATCCGCCGTTACGACCTGGCGGGACCACGCTACACCTCGTACCCCACTGCGGCGCAGTTCGGCAGCCAGGTGGGCACCTTTGACCTGCTCCATGCCCTGCGCGACAGCCGAAAGGCCCAGCGGCCGCTGTCGCTGTACGTGCACATACCGTTCTGCGCGAACATTTGCTACTACTGCGCCTGCAACAAGGTCATCACCAAGGACCGCGGCCGCGCCCACGCCTACCTGCAACGCCTGGAACAGGAAATCCAACTGATCGGCTGCCACCTGGACCCCACCCAGCGCGTAGAACAGTTGCACTTTGGCGGCGGCACCCCGACATTCCTCAGCCACGACGAACTGCGCCAATTGATGGCCAAGCTGCGCAAGCACCTGAACCTGCTGGACGACGATTCCGGCGACTACGGCATCGAAATCGACCCCCGGGAAGCCGACTGGTCGACCATGGGCCTGCTGCGGGAACTGGGCTTCAACCGGGTCAGTATCGGCCTGCAAGACCTTGACCCGGCGGTGCAACGGGCCGTCAATCGCCTGCAAAGCCTGGAAGAAACCCGTGCTGTGGTCGAAGCCGCCCGGACCTTGCAGTTCCGTTCGATCAACATCGACCTGATCTACGGCCTGCCCAAGCAGACCCCGGAAAACTTCGCCCGCACCGTCCAGGAAGTCATCCTCCTGCAACCGGACCGGGTCTCGGTGTTCAACTACGCCCATCTGCCGGAACGCTTCATGCCCCAGCGGCGCATCAACAGCCAGGAGTTGCCGACCCCGGAGCAGAAACTGGCAATGCTGCAAGGCACCATCGAACAACTGACCGCCGCCGGTTACCGCTATGTCGGCATGGACCACTTCGCCCTGCCCGACGACGAACTGGCAATCGCCCAGGAAGAGGCCACGTTGCAGCGCAATTTCCAGGGCTACACCACCCATGGCCATTGCGACCTGATCGGCCTTGGCGTGTCAGCCATCAGCCAGATCGGCGATTTGTACTGCCAGAACAGCAGTGACCTGAACCATTACCAGAACACTCTCGCCGACGGGCAACTGGCGACCAGTCGCGGGCTGATCTGCAACGCTGACGACAGGCTGCGGCGCGCGGTGATCCAGCAGTTGATCTGTCATTTCCACCTGCCTTTCGCCGAGATCGAGCAAACCTTCAACATCGATTTTCGCGGTTACTTCGCGCCGCAGTGGCCACAATTGCAGGCCATGGCTGCGGATGGGCTGATCGAACTGGATAACACCCACATCCGGGTATTGCCCGCCGGGCGCCTGCTGGTGCGATCGGTGTGCATGGTATTCGATGCTTATCTGGAGCAGCACAATCGCCAACGCTTCTCCCGAGTCATCTGAGCGCGACAATTTGACGACGAAACCACGCTGGCCGGACTGTCTGCTCTGGGGTACCCTTACGTCCTATGCGTGATTTCCCACAAGGATTTAAGAAATGTCCGAGCCAGTCAAACTGCGCGCCCACAACCAGGCCCATTGCAAGGATTGCAGCCTGGCCCCCCTCTGCCTGCCACTTTCGTTGAACCTAGAGGATATGGACGCGCTGGACGACATTGTCAAACGCGGCCGACCGTTAAAGAAAGGCGAGTTTCTGTTTCGCCAGGGCGATACCTTCGATTCGGTCTATGCGGTGCGCTCGGGCGCCTTGAAGACCTTCAACCTGAGCGACGGCGGCGAAGAACAGCTCACCGGCTTCCACCTGCCCAGCGAGCTGGTAGGCCTGTCCGGCATGGACACCGAATCCCATCCGGTCTCGGCCCAAGCGCTGGAAACCACCTCGGTGTGCGAAATTCCCTTCGATCACCTGGACGAACTGGCCATACAGCTGCCGCAACTGCGCCGCCAGTTGATGCGGGTCATGAGCCGGGAAATCCGTGACGATCAGCAAATGATGCTGCTGCTTTCGAAAAAAACCGCCGACGAACGTATCGCCACGTTCCTGGTCAACCTCTCGGCACGCTTTCGCGCCCGCGGGTTCTCGGCCAACCAGTTCCGCTTGAGCATGTCGCGCAACGAAATCGGCAACTACCTGGGCCTGGCGGTGGAAACCGTATCCAGGGTATTCACCCGTTTCCAACAGAACGAGTTGATTGCCGCCGAAGGCAAGGAAATTCACATTCTCGACCCGATCCAGCTCTGCGCCCTGGCCGGCGGCTCGATCGACGGCTGAGGCGCCTGCGCGGCTGAGAGATGTGCCCAGCCGCGCTATACTGCCGCGTTTGCAGCTCAGCCAGGACACCTCCACGATGGTTTTTGACTCCTTCGATATCAAATCCCTGATTCGCCCGGTGATCGATTTCCCCAAGCCCGGCGTGATCTTTCGCGACATTACCCCCCTGTTCCAATCCCCGACCGCCCTGCGGCTGGTCATGGACAGTTTCGCCCACCGGTATGTCGAGGCCGAGTTCACTCACATCGGCGCGATGGATGCGCGGGGTTTCCTGATTGGCTCGATCCTGGCCTATCAGTTGAACAAGCCGCTGATCTTGTTTCGCAAGCAAGGCAAGCTGCCGGCTGATGTACTGGCCGAGGGTTACCAGACCGAATACGGCGAAGCCTTCCTTGAAGTGCACGCCGACAGCTTGTGCGAGGGTGATTCGGTGGTGATGTTCGATGACCTGATCGCCACTGGCGGCACGCTGATCGCCGCTGCCAACCTGATCCGCCGCATGGGCGCCAAGGTCCATGAAGCCGCGGCGATCATCGACTTGCCGGAACTGCTCGGATCCCAGCGCCTGGAAGACATGGGGATTGCCACGTTCTGCCTGACGCAGTTCTCGCTCAGCGAAAAATAATCAACGAACGATAATCGAACCGAATGTGTGTGTGCGGGGTTGCTCGCGCCCACAGGGGGTTGTGTTGCTGTTACAACGCGATCGGCTTGCGCCCCGCAAACGAATGCGCCAGCGTCCCGCCATCCACCAACTCGAGCTCCCCACCCAGCGGTACGCCGTGGGCGATGCGCGAGGCGATCAGGCCTTTGTGGTTGAGCAGTTGGGCGATGTAATGGGCGGTGGCTTCGCCTTCGACCGTCGGGTTCGTAGCAAGGATGACTTCCGTAAACGTACCCGCTTCTTCGATCCGCGCAATCAACTGTGGAATGCCGATGGCTTCAGGCCCCAAGCCGTCGAGCGGTGACAAATGGCCCTTGAGCACGAAATAACGGCCACGAAAACCGGTCTGCTCGACCGCATACACATCCATCGGCCCTTCCACCACGCAGAGCAGGCTGTCGTCTCGACGCGGGTCGGCACATTGTGGGCAGAGGTCGTCTTCGGTGAGGGTGCGGCATAAACGGCAATGCCCTACGCCTTCCATGGCCTGGCTCAGGGCCTGGGCCAGACGCGAACCGCCGCTGCGATCACGCTCAAGCAATTGCAACGCCATGCGCTGGGCAGTTTTCTGACCCACGCCCGGCAACGTTCGCAGGGCATCGATCAGTTGGCGAATCAAAGGGCTGAAGCTCATGGAGGAAATGTCCGACATAACAACGAGACGCGGTTTATACCTGCGCCTCCGATTAGCGTCAAATACTCAATCCTGCGCGACCCGCACCACCAACTTGCCGAAGTTGCGCCCTTCCAACAGGCCGATAAACGCCTGTGGCGCATTCTCAAGGCCATCGACCACGTCCTCACGGAACTTGACCTTGCCATCACGCACCCAAGGGACCATGGCGCTGATGAACTCCGGCTGACGGTCACCGTAGTCATCAAACACGATAAACCCCTGGATCCGCACGCGCTTGTTCAGCAAGGTGCGCTGTAGTTGCGGCAAGCGATCCGGGCCGCTCGGTGCCTGATGATCGTTGTAGGAAGCGATCAGGCCACAGAGCGGGATCCGCGCCTTGGCGTTGAGCAATGGCACGACGGCATCGAACACCTTGCCCCCGACATTTTCGTAATAGATATCGATGCCCTTGTCGCAAGCCTGCGCCAGCGCCTGGGCAAAACTCGGGCTCTTGTGGTCGACACAGGCGTCGAATCCCAGCTCGTCGACCACGTACTGGCATTTCTCGCTGCCACCCGCGACGCCGACGACACGCAGGCCCTTGATCTTCGCCACCTGGCCGACCACCGAGCCCACCGCACCTGAGGCCGCCGCGACCACCAGGGTCTCCCCGGCCTTGGGTTGGCCAATGTCCATCAGCCCCATGTAAGCGGTCATGCCCGGCATGCCCAGCACGCCCAGGGCCATCGACGGGCTCGGCAGCCCCGAAGGGATGGGCATCACGTTGCGTCCGTCGCTGATGCTGTGGCTCTGCCAACCGGTGGCTCCCACCACCCGATCACCCTCCTGGAATTTCGGGTGCATCGAGCGTTCCACGCGGCTGACGGCGCCGCCGGTCATCACCTCGTCGATTTTTACCGGAGCAGCGTAGGAAGGCGCGTCACTCATTCGCCCGCGCATGTACGGATCCAGGGAAAGGAACTGCGTCTTGAGCAGGATCTGCCCTTGCGCCAGCTCCGGCAGCGTCACGTGCTCCAGACGAAAGTTGTCCGGGGTCGGGGCGCCGTGAGGACGGGAGGCCAGGACGATGCGCTGGTTGGAGGTCGATGCTTGTGACATGGAAGCGTCTCCTTGATCGTTGAGTAGCACGTATAGGGAGCAGACCATTGCCGAGGGGGCGGCGTTCGATGTGTGTTCAGCGGGTACTTGTGAGAGCAAGGCTTGCTCGCGATGCAGACACCTCGGTTCGCCGGAGCCGCACGTCATCGTTCATCGCGGGCAAGCCTGGCTCCCCCAGGTATGATTTCGGCCACCGCCCGCTCCAATGACAGAAACAAAAATGCCAGGCGCGATGCCTGGCATTGTGTGTAGCCCATCCCGACCAGGATGGCGAATCAGAACGGCAGTTTCATGCCCGGCGGCATTTGCATGCCGGCCGTCACGCCAGACATCTTGTCCTGGCTGTTGGCTTCGATCTTGCGCACCGCGTCATTGACGGCGGCGGCGAACAGCGCTTCGAGCATCTCCTTGTCGTCTTCGCTCAGGCCTTCGACCACGCTTGGGTCGATGCTGACGCGCTTGATGTCGTGGCGACCGGTCATGACCACGGTCACCATGTCGCCGCCGGACTTGCCGGTGACTTCGGCGTTGGCCAGTTCTTCCTGCATCTTGGCCATTTTTTCCTGCATCTGCTGCGCCTGCTTCATCAGGCCGGCCATGCCACCTTTCATCATGGAAATCACCTCGAAAGTACTTGGATAAACAACGCGCCCGGCCCGTTCGGCCCGGCGCCTTCAGTTATGAGCCCTGGATGACCGGGGCCTCGACAGGTTCAATAGTATCGTGACGGACCACGGCGCCGAACTGTTGCATCATCTGTTGGATGAATGGATCGCCGTGGATCGACTCCTCGGCTTCGCGCTGACGGTCGGCACGGCGCCGGGACGCGGCCTGGGCCGGGGTCTCCTGCTCGGGCTTGATCAGCTCGATGGTCAGCGTCAGGGTGCGTTGGTGATACTGGTTCAGCGCATCGTTTAGGCGACGTTGCTGGGTTGCGTTGAACAGGGCGCTGTGGGCCGGGTCCAGGTGCAGCAGCCAGTGGTCGCCTTCCACGGCGATCAGCGTGCAGTTGGCGGCGATGCTACCGGTCATGCCGCTGATCGGCAGTTTAGGAAACAGCTCCAGCCATTGCAGGGCCAGCCCGGTGGCCGGCATCGCCGCGGGTTCCGGCTCAGGCTCGGGGGCCGGCTCCGCGGCGTGCTCGCTGGCCAGTTCGTCCAGGTAGCTGTAGGCCGAATCCATGTCTGGCTCGATGTAATCCTCGTCCAGCGGCGGTTCGTCGTCCTGGTCGATGCCTGGCGTGGCGACATCGACGTCGGCCACGGTCGGTTCGGGCACCGCCGCGGCAACCCACTCCGGCGCATCGGGCACCACGCTGTCGGGCGCCGGCAAAGGCATCGGCGGCAACTCAGGCTGCTCGGCGATGGTCTCCAAGACCGGCTCCACGGCAGATTGCTGGGCAACCTCAGGCTCGACCGGATCGTTCCAGGGCAGATCGACGACGGCTTCGGCGACAGAGTCTGACAGCACCTCAACAACCGGTTCAGGTTCTGGCTCAGGGGCCGCAACAACAGGTGTCGGGGCCGGTGGCGCCACAGGTGCCGGTGCTACCGGAGCCGAAGCCACTGCCGGCGCAACGACTGGCGCGCCAGCCACTGGCTTGGCGGAATCAGCTGTGGCCTGGCTGATCCCCACTGGCTTTAGCGCTTGCCTCGGGGCGTCCGCCGTGTCGGCTGGCCGGAACGCCAGCATTCGCAGCAGGACCATTTCGAAGCCCCCGCGCGGATCTGGTGCCAGGGGCAGGTCGCGACGGCCAATCAGGCCCATCTGGTAATAGAACTGCACATCTTCGGCCGGCAACGCCTGGGCCAGGGCCAGTACGCGATCACGGTCGCCGTGGCCGTTGTCGACGCCATCAGGCAAGGCCTGGGCGATGGCGACCCGGTGCAGCACGTTGAGGATTTCCGAGAGCACGCCATTCCAGTCCGGGCCCTGCTCGGCCAGGTGGCGCACCGCTTCGAGCAACGCTTTCGCGTCGCCTTCGATCAGCGCATGCAAAACGTCATAAACCTGGCCGTGATCGAGGGTGCCGAGCATGGCCCGGACATCCGCAGCCATGACCTTGCCTTCACCGAAAGCGATGGCCTGGTCGGTCAGACTCATGGCGTCGCGCATCGAACCATCGGCGGCGCGGCCCAGCAGCCACAGCGCATCATCCTCGAAGGGCACGTTCTCTACGCCCAGTACGTGGGTCAGGTGCTCGACCACCCGCTCCGGCGTCATGTTCTTGAGGGAGAACTGCAGGCACCGCGACAAAATCGTTGCAGGAAGTTTCTGCGGGTCGGTGGTCGCCAGGATGAACTTGACGTAGGGTGGCGGTTCTTCGAGGGTCTTGAGCAGCGCATTGAAGGAATGGCTGGAGAGCATGTGCACTTCGTCGATCAGGTAGACCTTGAAGCGCCCACGGCTCGGCGCGTACTGCACGTTGTCGAGCAGCTCGCGGGTGTCTTCGACCTTGGTGCGGCTGGCGGCGTCGATCTCGATCAGGTCGACGAAACGGCCCTCGTCGATTTCCCGGCAGACCGAGCACTCGCCGCAAGGCGTGGAAGTGATGCCGGTTTCACAGTTCAGGCACTTGGCAATGATCCGCGCGATGGTGGTCTTGCCCACGCCACGGGTACCGGTGAACAGGTAGGCATGGTGCAGCCGCTGGCTGTCCAAGGCATTGATCAGAGCCTTGAGCACATGGGTCTGGCCGACCATTTCGCGGAACGAGCGCGGACGCCATTTACGTGCAAGAACCTGATAACTCATCGAAAACCGTCGCAACGAAGGAACATAAGCGGCTAATGCTAGCGGAGCAGGGGCGAAATTGCATCCGGTGTGCTCGTCTAATCTGACTAAGATTGGATCAGAAACCCGGTTGTCGACACGGTTTTGCACAGTCAGGAGAGTTTATGCGTTCAGCCATGGGGGCTTTGCTGTTGTTGGGTACCAGTTGCTTTGCCGAGCAAGCACCCTTGCGTTTCGCCGTTACCGACAGCTGGGCGATGCCCATGGTGCAGATCGAACGAGGGCGCCCGACCCAGGGCATCCTTCCCGATATAATGACCAGCCTGGCGACCCAGGTGGGGCTGCCGGCGCAATTCCATGTCCTGTCCCGCGCCCGCCTCGACGGCGCGATGAAACACGGCGAAATCGACATGCGTTGCTACGTCAGCCCCGACTGGCTGGAGGACAGTGGCGATTACCTCTGGAGCATCCCGTTGTTTTTCCAGCGCGACCTGCTCGTCGCCACGGCAAGCGCCCCTGCGGCGGTCACAATAGCCACGCTGCCGGAGCAGCCCATCGGCACGGTACTCGGCTATAGCTACCCGACCTTGCAACCCTGGTTCGACCGCAGCCGACTGCACCGCGACGATGCCCGCAGCCAGGAACAAGTGCTGGCGAAACTGCTGGCCGGACGTTATCGCTACGGGATCAGCAACCAATGGGCGCTGGACTGGTTCAATCAACGTCATACCGCTGATCGGCAGCTCCATGAAGTGGCAGTGCTTCAGGAACAGCAGTTGAGCTGTTATGTGCGCAACGACCCGAACATTCCAGCACAACGCATTCTGAGTACCTTGTTGGACATGAAAACATCCGGGGAAATCGACGCGATCATCCAGCTTTACACTGGCCGCAGTGACGCATCGCAGGCCAGGAGCGAGGCGCCCTCCCCCTGATCGCCGGGCCGCTGCTGCCATTGCGAAGGCGGGATGAACCCCTGCACCCAGCCGGGTATCTGTTCGGGTGGCATGGGCCGAGCGATGAAATAACCTTGTGCCACCTCGCAGCCCAGGCTCAACAGCAGTTGACCATGCTCAAGGCTATCCAACCCTTCGGCAACCACCTCACGGCCAAACGCCCGAGCCAGGCCGATCACCGCTTCGGTCAGTGCCAGGTCGTCGCGGTCGTGGAGAATGTCGCGGACAAAGGTCTTGTCGATCTTGATGGTTTGCGTGCGCAGATGCTTGAGATCGTTGAGCGAGCAGTAGCCCGTGCCGAAACCGCCCAGCGAAAACCCCACGCCCAGAGCATGGCAGGCCTGGAGGCAGGCGCTGACGTGGGCAAGGTTTTCCACCGCGACAGATTCGACAATCTGCAGATCCAACAGGCGTGGCGGTACCGCCGGATGCCGTTCCAGCACCTGTCGCAGCCGCTCGACAAAGTCCGCCCGCTGGAAATGCCGCGCCGAGATATTGATGCTCACCGGCCAACCCTGCCCCGCTTGCAGCCATTGCTGCAACTGGGTCAATACCTGCTCCATGACCCACTCGCCGATCTCGACGATCAGGTCGGTCTCTTCCACCAGCGGTAGGAACTCCCGAGGCGGTACCAGGCCGCGTTGCGGATGCTTCCAGCGCAGCAGCGCCTCAAGCCCAACCACGGTGCCATGACGCATATTGACCTTGGGCTGGAAATGCAGCCGCAGTTCATTATCGGCCAGCGCCTGGCGGACCCGCTCGACTGTCTGGTAAGTGGCGCGCACTTCCTTGTCCCGGGACACATCAAACAAGTGGAAACGATTGCGCCCGCTTTGCTTGGCCACGTACATCGCCTGGTCGGCGTGGCGCAACAACGTCTCAGCGTCTTCGTTATCCCACGGAAACAGTGTGACGCCAATACTGGCAAAGACCTTGATGTCCTTCCCGTCAATGCCATACGGCATGGAAACGGCGATCAACACCCGGTTCAAGGCGGCGTGCAACTCATCCTTCCCACGCACATGGCGCAGCACCAGCACGAACTCGTCCCCACCCAGCCGCGCCACCACATCCTCGCCACGCACGATACTGCGCAGGCGCCTGGCGACCTCCACCAGCAGCCGATCACCGCTGGCATGGCCATAACCGTCATTGACCGCCTTGAAGCCGTCGAGGTCGAGCATGCACACCGCCAGGGGCAGGTTCTCCGCCCGGGAAAACGCCAGGGCCTGATCCAACAGATCGGACAGATAAGTGCGGTTGGGCAATCCGGTCAGCACATCGTGACCTACCCGCCATTGCAGCGAATGCAGCAGGCGACGCTTCTCGCTGACGTCGAAACGAATCGCCAGGTAGCGTTCGATTTGCCCTGTCTCGTCATCAATCACCGGCACCAGGGTGGTGTCGACCCAGTGCAGCGTACCGTCCTTGGCCCGGTTGCAAATTTCCCCTTTCCAAACCTGGCCCAGGGCAATAGTGCGCCACATGCTGTTGAAGAATTCGTCAGGGTGCTCACCGGAATTGAGCAGCCGATGATTCACGCCCAGCAACTCATCGCGCCGGTAACCAAAAAGGCTGCAAAATTGATCGTTGACGTAGGTGATGCGCCCGCTCAGATCGGTTTCGGAAAAAATCGCGGCGGCGTCAACGGCTCTGCGGTACTTCTTATCCATCGAAGCAGTCATCCATGAGTCAGGCTCATTTGTCGCGCGCGGTTGCACCGCCTTCAAGACAGGCGAAAATCAACTAGGCTCAAACACTTTGAGAAAAGCTGGAGCGCGGGCTTCTGGCGGTGCTAAGGGAGGGCTTCAGCCCTTGCCTTGTATCACGGCAAGAAACGCAAGACCCGGTCTCTGTACACACTCCGGCGCCTGAAGCAGGTCACCAAATACCCGTGCCAAAGGCCGATTCTACGAAACACATCACACTTTGCAAAGCAAGGTGATGGATCACGCGGTTGCCTAATGCGAAAATCTATCGTTAAGTTCTTGATTCTAAATGGGAATTAAGCGATGCGAATTTCAAGTTTGGGTCCGGCCATCAGACGCTACCGCAAAGTAGCGGGGCTTACTCAGGCTGAACTTGGCGAAAAAACCGGTTTCGACCCCAAAACCATCAGCCGCTTCGAAACCGGCACCTACACCCCCAGCGTCGAAGCCTTGTTCCTGCTTGCCAATGTGCTGGATGTAGAGCTGAAAGCCTTTTTTGCCGACATGGGTAATGAGGACGAACAGCGAGCGTATCTGTTCGGCGTCATACACAAAGCCACCTCCAAGGACCTGGGAAAGCTGATCGCAGCGGTCGATCAGGCCTTGTCCAAGCCTTGATGCAGATGTGAAAGAGAAGCCGGGACTGTCGATGGGAGGCAGGCCGGGTTTCTCTTTGACTTCGGCCTGTCCTGCCTGGCCAAAACCTGAACAGCAGAACGCACTGATCGACTCGATCAGCAACACAAAAAGAAATTTTGAATTTGGCAGACCTTGCGAACGAAGGCCTGAGCGTTATGGAGGCAACCCCACCAGCCACACCCCGGCACACAATGTTCCCGCTGTGGCTGCTTCCTTCCGGATCTGACCAGGTTCACGGGTAATCGTTGCGGGGGGACCGATGGGGTCACCATAACGACGCCCGCCTGACGGCGAGCCGCGCCATTGTACCTATCTGGTGGGAAGTTACAACCGTTCGTGCCGGATTAAAAAACTGAAGGTGTTCAAGCACTTGCCGTGGGAACAAAGCTTGCTCGCGATGACGTCGGCCCATTAGCCATGGTTGCAAGCTGACCCACCGCTTGCTCGCGAAGGCGTCGGTACATTCAACATCAATGCTTGCACTAGTGTCCTGTGTCGCAAATACGTTCGTTTTTTGACGAATGGCTGTTGTCGTCTGGACGCGACGAGTCATGGCCCGCTATGGCGAGGAGCGGCACGCAGCATGACAACAACAGCCACGTCAAAAAGGAACAGCATTTGTGATACCGGACACTAGGCACTCACAACTAACCCTCCAAATAGCTATCAACATTAAACCTCAGCAACTGCCAATTTTATTATTTAACGACCATCAATCGTTTTTCTTTCGCCAGCAGATTGGTTTCCGGCAAAGGCAATAACGCCCACTAAAAATAGTGGACGTTATTGCTGAAATTTCTCTCAATCACGACGAGGTTTTACAGACGACTACCGGGCAGAACGGCCCATACTCGCCATTGAGCGCTTGAGCTCGAACTTGAACATTGAAATAAACCGGCCGGGCTGCCCCGCTGACGCCGATCTCATGTCGATACCAGCCACGGTGATCCGGCCGCACTCTGGTTGCAGGGACAAATTCTCCCTCACCACCCGCCACAGCCTGCACCCTGAAGGTGTGCGCGGCAATCTGGTCGGGGCGGATATTATCCGGGATCTGCCAAGCCAATATGATCGTGTATCGGCTTTGCCCGGCCTGGGAAAGCCTGCGTGGCGCGTTAGGCACTACCACCATTGCATCCATATCATTATTTTCCATCGTATCTTCCCTAATAAAAAAGCCATCATCCATGGCGGCTTTCATGCTAAAGGAAAATATGAACGACAGGTATAATCAAAACAAATGGTATCACTTAACTTTGCCAACCTCTCATGAAGAGCGGGCAATGCACTTGATACGTTCAATACCGACTTGGATGTTCAATCCATTCGCCGCGCGAGCAAAACTACAACAGCACCTCATCCGCCCGGCCACCCTCCTCCTGGATCACCAGATGAATGAAATGCAGCTTGGTAATAACGGCGGCCGGTACGACGAACGGGTAGAAATCCGGTTGACCCATGCTGCGGGACAGTTCGTTGAGCATGCCTGCCAGTTCGATCCAGGCGTTGACGAACGAGAGGAAGGCCGCACCGCCAGCGCGCTCGGAATCGTATAGGGTTTCGGGCGGGAACGGCTGGTAGTCGAAATCCATTTCCCGGGCGCTCATACCGAAACCCAGAGCAGTGTCCACCGCGTCCATCATGTGCAGGTAATGGGCCCAGGTTTCCGCCCAGTCCTCCCATGGGTGCATAGTGGCATAGGCGCTGACGTAGCAGGTTTGCCAGTCCTGCGGCGCGCCTTGCTGGTAGTGCCGTTCCAGGGCTTGAGCGTAGCTGGCGCGCTCATCGCCGAACAGCTCGCGAAACGCCTCGAGCCAATGGCTGTTGGCGACCAGCCGGTCCCAGTAGTAGTGCCCCACCTCATGCCGGAAATGCCCGAGCAAGGTGCGATACGGCTCACGCATCTGCTGGCGCATATTTTCGCGATGGGCGTCGTCAGCTTCCTTGATGTCGAGGGTGACCAGTCCACTAGCGTGACCGGTGGTGGGTGGCGTGCCGTCGGGATCGACACCGATGAAATCAAACGCCAAACCGATGCTTTCGTCGACGGTTTTCGGGATGACCGGCAGGCCAAAAGTAATCAACTGCCCGACCAGTCGACGCTTGGCGGTCTCGACCTTGCACCAGCGTTCGGGATTTTCCGGGATCGACAGGTCAGGAATGGTGCGATTCAGGCTACAAGCGATGCACAGGGTATCGCGCCCATTGTCCGGCAGCAGCCAATTGCAGGCCGCCGGGGTGTCAAGGTTGGCGCAACGGCGAAACAGCCCGGCTTGGGGATCGGCGTCCAGTGTCCAAGTCCCGGCTTGCTCGCCGGGTTGCAAGGAGCTCAGGCGACTCTGCTCGGGTTGATAACCCAGCGCCGCCAGGCAGGCCAGGCATTGGCTGTTGCGAAAGAACAATGACTGACCACAGCGGCACGGCCAGACTTTGCTGTTACGTGAACGATCCCCCAGGAACGGCGCGGCGATGCGTGAGCTCAGTTGTTCGAAGAAGCGGTACATGGCGATCTCTCCCTGGAGCCTGCAAGACTAGATCATCGCCAAGAGCCGATCGTTCCCCGCCCTGCGCCATAGCGCCCAATGAACCGCGGCGAGGGAGCAAGCGTCCTCGCCACAAGAGCATGAATGTCGCCCGAGGGAAAGCTCATGGTTAAACCGTGATGCCATGCTGACTCAGGAAGACAACAAACGCCTCTTCATCCAGCACCTTGAGGCCCAGCTCATTGGCCTTGGTCAATTTCGAACCAGCACCCGGCCCCGCCACCACGCAGTGGGTTTTCGCCGACACGGAACCGGCGACCTTGGCCCCCAGGCTCTCCAGCTTGTCCTTGGCGACGTCGCGACTCATCAACTCCAGCGAACCGGTCAGCACCCAGGTATGACCTGCCTCGGGCAAGCCTTCGACGACTTTCTTCTCGCTCTGCCAATGCATGCCAAAGTCGCGCAATTGTTGTTCCGCTGCCTCGGCCTGCTGACGATTGGCGGCAACGGCAAAGAACTCGCGCACGGCATTGGCCTGCTTTTCCGGCAACGCCTGGCGCATGTCCAGCCAGTCGGCGTTCATCACCGCCTCGAGTGAACCGAATTTATCTGCCAGTTTCTGCGCCCCTCCCGGGCCGACCGAAGGGATGTTCAGCTTGTCGAGAAAGCCGCCCAGGGTCGTGCTGGCGGAGAACTCGGCGCCCAGCTCGCCTTGGTCCTGGATCTCGAGACCGTGGCGCAGCAGGTCCTTGATCACTTGGCGGTTGTGTGGGTCTTCGAAGAAGCTGTGAATCTCGTGGGCCACTTCCAGGCCGACGTCAGGCAAGTAGGTGAGCACCTGGGGCAAGGCCGCCTGCACGCGTTCCAGGGAACCGAGGGAGCGAGCCAGGACCTTGGCGGTCTCCTCGCCCACGTCCGGGATGCCAAGGGCATAGATGAAGCGCGCCAGGCTCGGCTTTTTGCTGTCGACGATGGCGGCCAGCAGGTTCTTGCTCGACAGTTCGGCAAAGCCTTCCAGGTCGACCACCTGTTCGAAGGTCAAGGCATACAGATCGGCGGGCGACCCCACCAGGCCTTCATCCACCAGTTGCTCGACGCTCTTCTCGCCCAGGCCTTCGATGTCCATGGCCCGACGCGAGACGAAGTGAATGATCGCCTGCTTGAGTTGCGCGCCACAGGCCAGGCGACCGACGCAGCGATACACCGCACCTTCGCTGATGGTTTCACGGCCCTTGCTGCGCTTGATCAGTTGCGTGCGCTCGACGTGGGAACCACACACCGGACACTGCCGGGGGATCTCCACGAGGCGGGCATCGTCCGGGCGGCGCTCGGTGATCACTTGCACCACTTGCGGGATCACATCGCCGGCACGGCGGATGATCACGGTGTCGCCGATCATCAGACCCAGGCGCGCCACTTCGTCCATGTTGTGCAAGGTAGCGTTGGCCACGGTCACGCCAGCGACCTTGACCGGTTTGAGGCGCGCCACGGGCGTGACAGCGCCGGTGCGGCCGACCTGGAACTCGACGTCGAGCAACTCGGTGAGTTCTTCTGAGGCCGGGAATTTATGAGCGATGGCCCAACGCGGTTCCCGGGCACGGAAACCCAACTCGCGCTGTGAGGCGATGCTGTTGACCTTGAACACCACCCCATCAATTTCATAAGGCAACGCATTGCGCCGCTCGCCGATGTCGCGGTAGTAATCCTGGCATTCGTCAATACCGTGGGCCAGCTTCAATTCACGGCTGATGGGCAAGCCCCAGGCCTTGAGCTGCTTGAGATTGCCGATGTGGGTATCGGCAATGTCCACGGTCACCTGGCCGATACCATAGCAGCAGAACTCCAGCGGGCGGTTGGCGGTGATCTTGGAATCCAGCTGGCGCAGGCTCCCCGCCGCCGCGTTGCGCGGGTTGGCGAAGGTTTTGCCACCCACTTCCAACTGCGTAGCGTTGAGGCGCTCGAAGCCGGCCTTGGACATGTACACCTCGCCGCGCACCTCCAGCAGAGGCGGCCAGCCGCTGCCCTGCAACTTGAGGGGAATATTGCGCACGGTACGCACGTTGACACTGATGTCCTCGCCCGTGGTGCCATCACCACGCGTGGCACCACGCACCAGCATACCGTCCTGATACAACAGGCTGACCGCCAGGCCATCGAGCTTCGGTTCGCAGCTGTACTCCACCGCCGCACCACCGCCCAGCAAATCGCCCACGGGCAGGTCGAGGCCTTCGGTCACCCGCCGGTCGAATTCGCGCAGGGTGATTTCGTCGAAGGCGTTGCCCAGGCTGAGCATCGGGATCTCGTGGCGCACCTGGCTGAACGCCGACAGCGCCACGCTGCCGACCCGTTGGGTCGGGGAATCACGGGTCACCAGCTCCGGGTGCTGCTCCTCCAGGGCCTTGAGCTCGTGGAACAAGCGGTCGTACTCGGCATCCGGGATGCTCGGTTCGTCGAGGACGTGGTAGCGGTAGTTGTGCTGATCCAGCTCGGTGCGCAGCTGTTGAATACGGGTTTCGACGGCGTTCATGGGTGTTCTCTCATAAAGCAAAAGAGCAGCCTAGGCTGCTCATTCTCAATACTTCGATCGCATGTAGGCGCGTAGGAGCTGACGAGTGCAACGAGGCTGCGATCTTACCACTGACGATTGGGTCGTGAGCGAAAGATCAAAAGCTCGCAGCCTCGTTGCACTCGACAGCTCCTACAGGCCGGCGATCTTTGGCCTCAGCGCTTCTGGGTCAATGCCCTGCGCTCGAATTCGACAATGCGCTGGCGGTAGTGCTCGATCGTCTGGGCGGTCAGCACACTGCGCTGATCATCCTTGAGTTCGCCATTGAGCTCCTGGGACAACTTGCGAGCCGCGGCCACCATCACGTCGAAGGCTTGCTTGGGATGACGCGGGCCCGGCAGACCGAGGAAGAAACTCACCGCCGGCGTGCTGAAATGATCGATGTCGTCCAGGTCGAACACGCCAGGCTTGACGGCGTTGGCCATGGAAAACAGCACCTCGCCATTGCCGGCCATGCTCTCGTGACGATGGAAAATGTCCATCTCGCCAAAACGCAGGCCACTTTCCAGGATGTTCTGCAGCAACGCCGGCCCCTTGAAACCGGCCGGGTCGCGGCAGATCACGCTGATCACCAGCACTTCCTCAGCCTGGGCCTGGTCTTTGTCGGCGCTCGAGGTTTTGTTCTCGTCCGGGAAATCGTTGTCGCGGCTGCTGAAGCTCGGCCCACCGTCCAGGTCGAGGTTCAGGTTCAAATCACCCTGGGATGGCTCGCTATTGCGCTTGCCGCGCTTGGAACCCGACTCCCGTGGCTCACGGGCAGGCGCGCTCATCGACGGCAAGTCGTGTTCGTCCAGCTGCGGCTCCTTGTGGGTGTCCAGCACCCGCGGCGGGCCCAGCAGTTCGGCGCTGTCATCCTCATCGGGCAGGTTCGACAGGCTGCGATCCAGGCGAAACTTCAGTTTCCCCTTGCCGCCGCGCATACGACGCCAGCCGTCGAAAAGAATACCGGCAATGACAATGATGCCGATGACGATCAGCCACTCGCGCAGACCGATTTCCATGTAATCCCGTGCCTCTATAAAAATGCTGAAAAATAAGGGGCTTAGCTATTTGCAAACCGCTTTAAAACGTGGTGCCAACTCTATGTTCTGAATGGCATTTTGCCCACGCATACGAAAAATTGACATTAAACTAGCACGACCAAAGATAACTTTACACCGTCTGTCGCACAGGCTTGTGCCCAAACTGTGATTTGAACGACAGGCCCAGGGTAAAAAATACCTACAGCGTTCCAGGTAGAAACCCTACAAACCCTTTTTCAAGCATCCACCATGGCCATGGCCTCCTCCACATCCACCGCCACCAGCCGCGAACAGCCCGGCTCATGCATAGTCACGCCCATTAACTGATCGGCCATTTCCATGGCGATCTTGTTGTGGGTGATGTAGATGAACTGCACCGTTTCAGACATCTCCTTCACCAGCCGTGCGTAACGGCCTACGTTAGCGTCGTCCAGTGGCGCGTCGACTTCGTCGAGCATGCAGAACGGCGCCGGGTTCAATTTGAAGATGGCAAAGACCAGGGCCAGCGCGGTCAGTGCCTTTTCGCCACCGGAGAGCAAATGGATGGTGCTGTTCTTCTTGCCAGGAGGACGCGCCATGATTGTCACTCCTGTATCGAGTAAATCTTCGCCCGTCAGTTCCAAATAGGCGCTGCCACCACCGAAAACTTTTGGGAAAAGTGCCTGCAAACCGCCGTTGATCTGATCAAAGGTATCCTTGAAGCGGTTGCGGGTTTCCTTGTCGATCTTGCGAATGACGTTTTCCAGAGTCTCCAGCGCTTCCACCAGATCGTCGTTCTGGGCGTCCAGGTAGCGCTTGCGCTCGGACTGCTGCTGGTACTCGTCGATGGCCGCCAGGTTGATTGCCCCCAGGCGCTGGATGCGCTGGGCAATGCGCTCCAGTTCCTCCTCGGCGTCCTTCTCGTTCGCCCCTGTCACCAGGGTGGCGAGCACGCCGTCGAGGTCGTAGCCGTCTTCCAGCAGTTGGTCCTGCAAAGCTTTGCGCCGCACCGTCAGGGCTTGCCACTCCATGCGCTGCTGTTCCATCTGGCCGCGGATCAGTTGCGACTGCTGCTCGGCCTGGCTGCGGCGCTTTTCGGCATCGCGCAGTTCACGGTCGGCATCCTCCAGGGCGATCTGCGCCGTCTTGAGCTCTTCGTCGACGCTCATGCGCTTGTCGAGCAACTCTTCGAGCTTGAGGCGCAGCTCTTCCAGCGGCGCTTCGCCCTCCTCCAGATTGAGGCTCAACTGCTCGCGTTTTTCGGTCAGGCGTTCGGACTGCATTTCCAGCCGTTCCAATGCTTGGCGCGTGGAATCGTGCTGGGCCTTGAGCGAGCCCAAGCGCACCGCCAATTGATGAGCATGGTCCTTGTGCTGGCGTGCTTCCTGGCGCACTCGGTCCAGGCGTTCTCGCAAGCTGTCACGCTGGGCCAGCAGCAGCTCGCGCTGCTCGGTGTCCAGCGCCATGGCATCGAGGGCTTCTTGCAGTTGCAAGCGCGCCTCGCCGATCTGTTCGTGCTCCAGCGCCCGTTGCTCGCCCAGTTCGGTGATTTCTTCTTCCAGACGGGTGCGGCGCAGCGCCAGCTGTTCGACTTTAGCCTTGCCGGCCGACAACTGCGCCTTGAGCTCGCCTTGCTGGCGCGCTTCATCCTGCAGCAGCCGACGCAGGTGTTCGCGGCCGTTCTCCTGCTGACGCTGCTGCGCCCGCAGGTTTTGCAATTCGGTTTCCAGGGCTTCGACGCTGGCCTCGCGCTCTTCGCGCTCGGCACTCAGGCGCTGGATTTCCTGACCCCGAGCGAGCATGCCGCTCTCGGCTTCGCTGGCCCGGCGCACCCGCAGGAAATGCCGACCAACCCAATACCCGTCGCGGCTGATCAGGCTTTCGCCGGCCGCCAACTGCCCACGCAGGGCCAAGGCCTGCTCAAGGCTGTCCACCGGCTTGACCTGCCCCAGCCAGGGCGACAGGTCGACCTGGGCCTCGACCTTGTCCAGCAAACTGCCGGGGATTCGTACGCCGTCGCCAGCCGGGCTGAGCAGGCGCAGATCGCCCTGGGTGAAACCCGACAGGTCGAAGCCAGCGAAGTCATCCACCAGCACCGCTTGCAGGTCGGCACCCAGCACGGTTTCCACCGCCAGCTCCCAACCGGCATCGACCTTCAGGCCCTCGGCCAGTCGCGGACGCTCGGCCAAGTGCTGGTCGCGCAGCCATTCGGCGGTGCCGGTGCCCGGGTCCAGCGCGGCTTGCTGCAAGGCTTCCAGCGAGGCCAAGCGTCCATTGAGCCGCTGCAATTCGCCCTGGGCCTGTTGCTGGTTCTGCAAGGCCAGCAGCAAGGCCTGGCGCAGTTGCTCAAGCCGTTCGACCTGGGCGTCTTCACTGGCTTGCAAGTCTTCGAGGGTGGCTTCGCTGGCCGCCAGTTGCTCACTCAGATCCAGAATCGCCGCGTCTTCCGGATCCGCCGCGAGCAAGGCGCGCTCTTCAGACAGGCGGCGCTGACGGTCGGCCAGGCGCTCCATGCTGGTGTCCAACTGCTGGATGCGCGACTGCTGGACTTCAGCCTGACGCCGTGGCTCGGCCGAGGTCAGGTTGAAACTGTCCCACTGCTCTTGCCAGCCATGCATGGTCAGTTCGGCTTCTTCCAGGGCCGCGGCAGCCTCTTCGGCGGCGGCGCTGGTGATTTCCTGCTCCGGCGTGAGTCGGTCCAGCTCCTCGCCGAGGGTCAACAGCAAGGTGCGGTCGTGTCCCAGGTGTGATTCGGTTTCCAGGCGCGCCCGCTCAGCTTCCTTCAAGTCATCCTGCAACTGCCGCAGCCGTTGCTGACCGTGCTGGATGCTCTGCTCGACCCGGGCAATGTCCCCCCCCACGGAATAGAAGCGTCCCTGCACCAGATTGAAGCGCTCGGACAGGTCATGGTGCCCGTCGCGCAGGCGCTCAATGGCGGCATCGGCGTTGCGCTGCTCGGCCACCAGGGCTTCGAAGCTGACTTCCTGATTGCCGATGATCGCCTCACGCTGGCCGACCTGCTCGTTCAGCGCCTGCCAACGCAGGGCCGAAAGTTGGGCCTTGAGCTGGCGCTCCTCGCCCTTGTATTCCTGGTACTTCTTCGCGGCCTCGGCCTGACGATGCAAACGCTCGAGTTGGCGTTCGAGTTCTTCACGCAGGTCGGTCAGGCGCGCCAGGTTCTCGTGGGTGCGACGAATGCGGTTTTCAGTCTCGCGCCGCCGCTCCTTGTATTTGGAAATACCGGCGGCTTCTTCGATGAAGTTGCGCAGGTCTTCGGGCTTGGCCTCGATCAGCTTGGAGATCATGCCCTGTTCGATGATCGAGTAGCTGCGCGGGCCCAGGCCGGTGCCGAGGAAAATATCGGTGATGTCGCGACGCCGGCACTTGGCGCCGTTGAGGAAATAGCTGTTCTGGCTGTCGCGGGTCACTTTGCGACGAATGGAGATTTCCGCATAGGCCGCGTATTCACCCACCAGGGTGCCGTCGGAGTTATCGAACACCAGCTCGATGCTGGCCTGGCTCACCGGCTTGCGACTGGTGGAGCCGTTGAAGATGACATCGGTCATCGACTCGCCACGCAGGTTCTTGGCCGAACTTTCGCCCATTACCCAGCGCACGGCGTCGATGATGTTCGACTTGCCGCAACCATTGGGCCCGACCACCGCCGCCATATTACTGGGGAAGTTCACCGTGGTCGGGTCGACGAAGGATTTGAACCCCGCCAGCTTGATGCACTTGAGCCGCACGTCAGGCCGCCGTCAGGGCAGAAACCACCAGATCACAACTGCGCTGGGCGTAGGCCGTGAGCACGATGCGGATCTGCGGCAAATCACGGGCCAGCACGGCGGCGAGCAGGCGCTGGAACAGGTCGAGGAACTCGCTCATTTCCGCCTTGCGCTGATCCAGGGCCAGGAAATAGGCACGGCTCATGGCCGGTTGCAGGTTCTCGACGGTTTCCTGCAAATACGGGTTGTTGGCAAAGGGATAGGCAGCGCGCATCACGCTGAAGCTTTCATCGACAAAGGTGCGGATGTCCTGGCGCGCGTAGGCGTCGTTGAGACGCTGCTGGATCGCCACGAACGGCGCCATGTCGACCTGTTCTTTCCAGCCATGGGCTACGGCGTTGCCGAGCAGGATGTACAGCTCGCTCATCAGCGTGCAGAGGCTGCGCACCTTGTGTTCGGTGAGTTCGGTGACGTGGGCGCCGCGGCGCGGCAGGATCGCGATCAAGTGGCGTCGTTCCAGGATCAGCAAGGCCTCGCGGACCGAGCCGCGACTGACGTTGAGCGCCAGCGTGACCTTCTGCTCCTGGATGCGCTCTCCCGGTTTCATTTCGCCGCGAATGATGCGTTCGGCGAGGTGATGGGCGATTTGCTCGGCGAGGCTGTCCGGGGCCTTGAACGTCATGGTTGTCCTTCAAACTCTTCGATTTGCACAAGCGGCGCAGTGTAGCGCACTCGATACGTCATGGCGCAGGGCCTGTACCGGGTTTTTGGCACGATATAAGCAAAAATCCTATGGGAGCCAAGCTTGCTCGCGATAGTGGCATGGCAGCTTGCATCCATACTGAATGTATCGTCGTCATCGCGAGCAAGCTCGGCTCCCCCAGAGTTCTACAGTGTCCATAGACCGTTGCTCATCGATTGAGTGCGATTTCTTGACCCTTAAGTCAGAAAATCGTTGACCGAAAAGTCAGACCTGATAAATTCAGGCCCAAGTCGATACAACAATAATGAGTCTGCGAGGCCTTCCGTGATCCAGTTTTTACTCAACCAGGAACTCCGTAGCGAGCACGCCCTGGACCCGAACCTGACCGTGCTCAACTATTTGCGCGAACACGTTGGTAAGCCAGGCACCAAAGAAGGCTGCGCCAGCGGCGACTGTGGCGCGTGCACCGTGGTGGTGGGCGAATTGCACACGGACGCCGATGGCCGCGAGCGCATTCGCTATCGCAGCCTCAATTCGTGCCTGACCTTCGTCTCGTCCTTGCACGGCAAGCAACTGATCAGTGTCGAAGACCTCAAGCATCAGGACCAACTGCACAGCGTCCAGCAGGCGATGGTCGATTGCCACGGTTCACAATGCGGCTTCTGCACACCGGGCTTCGTCATGTCATTGTTCGCCCTGCAAAAGAACAGCGAACAACCCGACGCCCATAAAACCCACGAAGCCTTGGCCGGCAACCTCTGTCGCTGCACCGGCTACCGGCCGATCCTGGCCGCCGCCGAGCAGGCCTGCTGTGGGAAACAACCAGATCAGTTCGACGCCCGCGAGGCCGAAACCATCGCCCGCCTCAAAGCCATCGCCCCCACCGAGACCGGCGAGCTCAACAGCGGCGACAAACGCTGTCTGGTGCCGCTGACCGTGGCCGACCTGGCCGATCTTTACGATGCGTATCCCCAGGCGCGCTTGCTGGCCGGCGGTACGGATCTGGCCCTGGAAGTCACGCAATTTCACCGCACCCTGCCGGTGATGATCTACGTGGGCAACGTCGCCGAACTCCAGCGCATCGAACGCTTCGACGATCGCCTTGAGATCGGTGCCGCCGCCGCCCTCTCCGATTGCTACGAGGTCTTGAAAGCCGAGTACCCGGACTTTGGCGAATTGCTGCAGCGCTTCGCCTCGCTGCAGATCCGCAACCAGGGCACCCTGGGTGGCAACATCGGCAACGCCTCACCGATTGGCGACTCGCCACCCCTGCTGATCGCCCTCGGCGCGCAGATTGTGCTGTGCAAAGGCCAGACCCGCCGCACCCTGGCCCTGGAGGACTACTTCATCGACTACCGGGTCACCGCCCGCCAGGAAAGCGAATTCATCGAAAAGATCATCGTGCCGCGGGCCAGTGCCGAACAGGCGTTCCGCGCCTACAAGGTGTCCAAGCGTCTGGACGATGATATTTCCGCTGTATGCGCGGCGTTCAATCTGCGCATCGACAACGGCGTGGTCCGCGACGCCCGCGTGGCCTTCGGCGGCATGGCCGCGACCCCAAAACGCGCCAAGCATTGCGAAACGGTATTGATCGGTGCGCCGTGGACCGACAGCACCATTGAACGCGCCTGCGCGGCCCTGGCCGAGGATTTCACGCCGCTGTCGGACTTCCGCGCCAGCAAGGAGTACCGCCTGCTCAGCGCCCGCAACCTGTTGCGCAAATACTTCATCGAACTGCAAACGCCGCACATCGAGACTCGGGTGACCGCTTATGTCTAACCATCACACCGTAGAGAAGCCCCAAGCCGAACTCGCCGAACTGTTCGCCCGCGACCTGACCACCGGCGTGGGCCGCAGCGTCAAGCATGACAGCGCCGCCAAGCATGTGTCCGGCGAAGCACAGTACATTGATGACCGCCTGGAATTCCCGAACCAGTTGCACGTTTATGCCCGGCTATCGGACCGCGCCCACGCCCGGATCATCCGTATCGATACCGCGCCCTGCTACGCCTTCGAAGGCGTGCGCATCGCCATTACCCACCAAGACATCCCCGGCCTGAAGGACATCGGTCCACTGCTGCCCGGCGATCCGCTACTGGCCATCGATGACGTGCAGTTCGTCGGCCAACCGGTGCTGGCCGTCGCCGCCAAGGACTTGGACACCGCGCGCAAGGCGGCGATGGCAGCCATCGTCGAATACGAAGACCTGGAACCGGTGCTGGACGTGGTCGAGGCCCTGCGCAAGCGGCACTTCGTGCTCGACAGCCACACCCATCAGCGCGGCGATTCGGCCACGGCACTGGCGAGCGCCGAGCATCGCATCCAAGGCTCGCTGCACATCGGCGGCCAGGAACACTTTTACCTGGAAACCCAGATTTCCTCGGTGATGCCCACCGACGACGGCGGCATGCTCGTCTACTGCTCGACCCAGAACCCCACCGAAGTGCAAAAACTGGTGGCCGAGGTACTGGGCGTGTCGATGAACAAAGTCGTGGTGGACATGCGCCGCATGGGCGGCGGGTTTGGCGGCAAGGAAACCCAGGCCGCCAGTCCGGCGTGCCTGTGCGCCGTCATCGCGCACCTCACCGGCCAGCCGACCAAAATGCGCCTGCCCCGCGTGGAAGACATGCTGATGACCGGCAAACGCCACCCCTTCTACATCGAATACGACGTCGGCTTCGACAGCTGCGGGCGCCTGCACGGCATCGCCCTGGAACTGGCCGGCAACTGCGGTTGCTCGCCGGACCTGTCGGCCTCGATCGTCGACCGGGCAATGTTCCATGCCGACAATGCCTACTACCTGGGCGATGCAACCATCAACGGCCACCGCTGCAAGACCAACATTGCGTCGAACACCGCTTACCGGGGTTTCGGCGGGCCCCAAGGCATGGTCGCCATCGAAGAGGTGATGGATGCCATCGCCCGGCACCTGGGACTCGATCCGCTGGCCGTGCGCAAGGCCAACTACTACGGCAAGACCGAGCGTAACGTCACCCACTACTACCAGACCGTCGAGCACAACATGCTCGAGGAAATGACCGCCGAGCTTGAAGAAAGCAGCCAGTACGCCGAACGCCGCGAAGCGATCCGTCGCTACAACGCAGGCAGCCCGATCCTGAAAAAAGGCTTGGCGCTGACCCCGGTGAAATTCGGCATCTCCTTTACCGCCAGTTTCCTCAACCAGGCCGGCGCCTTGATTCACATCTACACCGACGGCAGCATCCACTTGAACCATGGCGGCACCGAAATGGGCCAGGGCTTGAACACCAAGGTTGCCCAAGTGGTGGCCGAGGTATTCCAAGTGGAAATGGACCGGGTACAGATCACCGCGACCAACACCGACAAGGTGCCGAACACTTCGCCCACCGCCGCCTCCAGCGGTGCCGACCTGAACGGCAAGGCCGCGCAGAACGCCGCCGAAACCATCAAGCGGCGCCTGGTGGAGTTCGCCGCGCGGCAGCACAAGGTCAGCGAAGAGGACGTCGAATTCCACAACGGCCATGTGCGGGTACGCGATCACATCCTGACGTTCGAGGCGCTGGTGCAGCAGGCGTATTTCGCCCAGGTCTCACTGTCGAGCACCGGCTTCTACAAGACCCCGAAAATCTACTACGACCGCAGCCAGGCCCGTGGTCGACCGTTCTACTACTACGCCTATGGCGCGGCGTGTGCCGAGGTGATCGTCGACACCCTCACCGGCGAGTACAAGATGCTGCGCACTGACATCCTCCACGACGTCGGCGCCTCGCTGAACCCGGCCATCGACATTGGCCAGGTCGAGGGCGGTTTCATCCAGGGCATGGGCTGGCTGACCATGGAAGAACTGGTGTGGAACGACAAGGGCAAGCTAGAGACCTGCGGCCCGGCCAGCTACAAGATCCCCGCCGTGGCCGACATGCCGCTGGACCTGCGGGTCAAGCTGGTGGAGAACCGCAAGAACCCCGAAGACACGGTGTTCCACTCCAAGGCCGTGGGCGAGCCGCCGTTCATGCTCGGCATCGCCGCGTGGTGCGCCATCAAGGACGCCGTGGCGAGCCTGGGGAATTACCAGCACCAACCGAACATTGACGCCCCGGCAACGCCGGAGCGGGTGTTGTGGGGGTGTGAGCAGATGCGGCAGTTGAAGACTGTGAAGCCTGCACAAGCCGCGGCCGAGCCGGTTTCGCTTTAGGCCGCAGTGCGGCCTTCGCGAGCAGGCTCGCGCCCACAGGGGAACGCAATCCAATGTGGGAGCGAGCCTGCTCGCGAAAGCGGCCGAACAGACAACAGAGATGTCGAGGTGAATATGTACAACTGGATCAGCGCCCTCGCCGACCTGCAAACCCGCGGTGAACCCTGCGTGCTGGTGACAATCATCGAAGAGCTCGGCTCCACCCCGCGCAACACCGGTTCGAAGATGGTCATCAGCGCCAGCCAGACGTTCGACACCATCGGTGGCGGGCACTTGGAATTCAAGGCAATGGAAATCGCCCGGCACATGCTCGCCAGCGGCCAGCAGAACACCCATCTGGAGCGCTTCAGTCTCGGTGCGAGCCTGGGCCAGTGCTGCGGCGGCGTGACCGTGTTGCTGTTCGAACCCATGGGCCTGGTTCAGGCGCAAATCGCCGTGTTCGGCGCCGGCCACGTCGGCCGCGCCCTAGTACCGCTGCTGGCGAGCCTGCCCTGCAAGGTGCGCTGGATCGACTCGCGGGAGGCGGAGTTCCCCGAACAGCTGCCCCATGGCGTGCGCAAGATCGTGACCGAAGAGCCCTTGGATGAAGTCGACGAATTGCCCATAGGCAGCTACTGCATCGTCATGACCCACAACCATCAGCTCGACCTGGAACTGAGCGCCGCGATCCTCAAGCGCAACGACTTTGCCTACTTCGGCCTGATCGGCTCGAAGACCAAGCGGGTCAAGTTCGAGCATCGCCTGCGTGATCGTGGTTTTGACAGCAGCACCTTGCAACGCATGCGTTGCCCGATGGGCATCGGCGAAGTCAAAGGCAAGTTGCCTGTGGAAATCGCCATCTCCATCGCCGGCGAAATCATCGCCACCTATAACGCCGATTTCGGCCAGCACACCGCCCGCGCCGAACCGATTGCCAAGCTGCTGCCGGCCTCGCGCCGTAGCCAGGCAAACCGTTGAACACTCGTTGAGAATGCCCATGCCCCTGACACGCAAAGCCTACCGCGCCGCCCTGCTCCACAGCCTCGCCGACCCGACCGAAGTCGGGATCGAGGCATCCTATGAATATTTCGAAGACGGCTTGCTGGTGGTGGAAAACGGCCAGATCAGCGCCATCGGCCACGCCCACGACCTGCTGCCGACCCTGGCAACTGACATCGCAGTCACTCATTACCCGGACGCGCTCATCACCCCTGGGTTGATCGACACCCACATCCACCTGCCACAGACCGGCATGGTCGGCGCCTATGGCGAGCAATTGCTGGACTGGCTCAACACCTACACCTTCCCCTGCGAAAGCCAGTTCGCCGACAAGGCCCACGCCGATGCCGTGGCCGACATTTTCGTCAAGGAACTGCTGCGCAACGGCACCACCACCGCGCTGGTCTTCGGCAGTGTGCACCCGCAATCGGTAAATTCGTTTTTTGAAGTGGCCCAGAAGCTCGACCTGCGGATGATCGCCGGCAAAGTGATGATGGACCGCAACGCCCCGGACTACCTGGTCGACACCGCCGAATCGAGCTACACCGAGAGCAAGGCGCTGATCGAGCGCTGGCACGGCAAGGGCCGCCTGCACTACGCCGTGACCCCGCGCTTCGCCCCCACCAGCACTCCGGAACAACTGGCCTTGGCCGGCCAGTTGCTGGGGGAATACCCCGACCTGTACCTGCAGACCCACATCAGCGAGAACCTGCAGGAAGTGCAGTGGGTCAAGGCGCTGTTCCCGGAGCGCAAGGGTTACCTGGACGTCTACGACCACTACCAGTTGCTCGGCGAGCGCTCAGTGTTCGCTCACGGCGTGCATTTATGTGACGACGAATGCGCCCGCCTGGCCGAGACCGGTTCGGCTATCGCCTTCTGCCCGACCTCAAACTTCTTCCTCGGCAGCGGCCTGTTCAACCTGCCGATGGCGGAGAAACATAAAGTGAACGTGGGGCTGGGCACCGATGTGGGTGGCGGCACCAGTTTTTCGCTGCTGCAAACCCTGAACGAAGCCTACAAGGTGATGCAGTTACAAGGCGCGCGGCTGAGCCCGTTCAAGTCGTTGTACCTGGCCACCCTCGGCGGCGCCCGGGCCCTGCGACTGGAGGACAAAATCGGGACGTTGCAGCCGGGTACCGACGCGGATTTCCTGGTGCTGGACTACAACGCCACACCGCTGCTGGGCTATCGCCTCAAGCAGGCCAAGGACATTGCCGAGCGGTTGTTCGTGTTGATGACGCTGGGGGATGACCGGACGGTGGCGCAGACGTATGCGGCCGGTCAGTTGGTGCATCAGCGATAAACTTCATTCGCCTGTCATGCCGCCAATCGCGAGCAGGCTCGCTCCCACAAGGGTTGTTGTGAACGACACAAATCCCCTGTGGGAGCGAGCCTGCTCGCGATGAAGGCGACTCGGTATGACTGATTCAACCCTCAGAGCTTAGCCGTCGACCGCCCAGGCTTCTTGCTCTGCAGCAGGTGCGAGAACACCGCATGCAAGTCATCCGAGGCACTTTCCTCGTCGAGGTTGAGCTTGCTGTCGATGTGGTCCATGTGATGCATCATCAAGTCCACCGCCAGCGTGGCATCGCGGGCCTCGATGGCGTCGATCAATTGGGTGTGTTCGTCATAGGAACAGTGGGAACGGTTGCCGCTTTCGTATTGAGCGATGATCAGCGACGTCTGGGACACCAGGCTGCGCTGGAAGCTGATCAACGGGGCGTTTTTCGCCGCTTCGGCCAGCTTGAGGTGGAACTCTCCCGACAAGCGGATGCCGGCGCCGCGGTCGCCACGGGAGAAACTGTCGCGCTCATCGCTGACCATCTGCCGCAGCTCAGTCAATTGTTCGGCAGTGGCATGCTGGACCGCCAATTCGGTGATCGCCCTTTCCACCAGGCGCCGGGCCATGAACACCTGGCGAGCCTCTTCGACACTCGGGCTCGCCACCACGGCACCGCGATTGGGTCGCAGCAACACTACGCCTTCGTGGGCCAGGCGCGACAGCGCCCGGCGAATGATCGTGCGGCTGACCCCGAAAATCTCCCCCAGTGCCTCTTCGCTCAACTTTGTACCGGGTGCCAGGCGTTGCTCGAGGATGGCCTCGAAGATATGCGCATAGACAATATCGTCCTGGGTTCCGCTGCGGCCGGCTTTACCAGTTCGCGGTTGTTTCTTGAGGGGCTGCAACTGTTCGTTCATGGGCACTCGAGTCGGGAGAACTGCGGCGAATTGACCGTGACTGTAATACGGCACAGCGGGTCGCTGGCAAGTATCGCGTAAAAAACAGCTCGATTGTACACAACCTCTGATGGCAACACGACTGTACGGCTGTTTGCGGGCATGGCTGTATTGCAATCGGCTACTGCGTTGAGTTTAGGCTTGAAACCCAAAACCTGCGGCGCGATCAAGCCCAGCCACTCTACAACAAGGACCACCGCCCACCATGACCGAAGTCACGACCACGCCACTTCGTCCATTGGCCGACACCTCGCCTTCAGCCATCGTCGCCGGGTTCATTGCGATGATGACCGGCTACACCAGTTCCCTGGTGCTGATGTTCCAGGCCGGGCAGGCAGCCGGGCTGACCAGCGGGCAGATTTCCTCGTGGATCTGGGCAATTTCCATCGGCATGGCGGTGTGTTCCATCGGGCTGTCGCTGCGCTATCGCACGCCGATCACCATCGCCTGGTCGACACCCGGCGCGGCGCTGCTGATCACCAGCCTGGGCGGCGTGAGTTATGGGGAGGCCATCGGCGCCTATATCACCTGCGCCATATTGGTGACGATCTGCGGTCTGACCGGCAGCTTCGAGCGCCTGGTCAAGCGTATTCCTGCCTCGCTGGCGGCGGCGTTGCTGGCGGGGATCCTGTTCAAGATCGGCAGCGAGATCTTCGTTGCCACCCAGCATCGCACCGGCCTGGTGCTGGGGATGTTTTTCACCTACCTGATCGTCAAGCGCCTGTCACCCCGTTACGCGGTTCTGGCGGCACTGTTGATCGGTACGGCGCTGTCGGGCCTGCTGGGGCTGTTGGACTTCAGCGGCTTTGCCCTGGAAGTCGCGACGCCGGTCTGGACCACGCCACACTTTTCCCTGGCGGCCACCATCAGCATCGGCATTCCGTTGTTCGTGGTGGCGATGACCTCGCAGAACATGCCCGGCATCGCCGTACTGCGGGCCGACGGCTACAACGTGCCGGCCTCGCCGCTGATCACCAGCACCGGCATCGCCTCGCTACTGCTGGCGCCGTTCGGCTCCCATGGCATCAACCTGGCGGCCATCAGCGCGGCCATCTGCACCGGGCCCCACGCCCACGAAGATCGCAACAAGCGCTACACGGCGGCGGCCTGGTGCGGGATCTTCTACGGGATTGCCGGGGTGTTCGGCGCGACGCTGGCAGCATTGTTCGCGGCGCTGCCCAAGGAACTGGTGCTGTCCATCGCGGCCCTGGCGCTGTTTGGGTCGATCATCAATGGCTTGAGCATCGCCATGAGCGAAGTCAAGGAACGGGAAGCTGCGTTGGTCACCTTCATGGTCACGGCGTCGGGGCTGACGCTGTTTTCCATCGGTTCGGCGTTCTGGGGGATTGTGGCGGGGGTGTTGACCTTGCTGATCCTGAACTGGCGTAGCGCCTAAAAAAGATCGCAGCCTTCGGCAGCGCCTACATTGGAATGCGTGCATCCTGCAGGAGCTGCCGAAGGCTGCGATCTTTTGACCGGCAACCCGAATAACGGGCTGCCAGTTTCAGACCATCAAGCGACCGGATTGATCGGCTTTTCCGGGTACCAGACGTCCATCAGCGGGCTGACTTCAACGCTGGTCAGCTCAGGACGCGCCTTGAGCCAGGCTTCAACAGCAGCACGTTGCTCCTGAGTGACCGAGCCACGCTTCTGCAGGCAAACCAGACCGTAGTCGTCGCCGCCGACGTAGCCCAGGCCGTTGGCTTCCATGGCTTCTTTCAAGAAAGCGTCGAGGAAAGCGTCAATAGCCTCATCGGCCAGATCTTCTTTGAAATCCAGGTTCAATTCGAAACCCAGCTCTTGAAATTCATCCACGCACAGTTTTTTGCGCAGACGCTGGGAACGGTTAGTCGCCATTGGAACAATCCTCATAAGTAATAACGGCCGGCACTTTACCAGTTTGGTGCGTCGATTGCCCGACTGATCGGGCGTATCGACCTACCGTCGGTAAAAAATAGCAGCTGAAGGGCTCAGGCACGGCCCAAGCCGTTGCGGCTTGGGGCATAATGCCGAGACTTTCATGACCGTTGAGGGCGTTCATTTTCATGCCCTCGTCTTTCCCCCTCGCCTGTAGGGTTTTATTTCAAATGATCAAATCTTTGCGTCCACTGCTTCTGGCCAGCCTTCTTCTTCCCCTGGCCCTCCCTGTTACCAGCCACGCCGCCACGATCAACACCGCCCTGTCGCCCAACGTGCAAAAGGCCCTCAAGGCCAGCAAGCTGCAGAATGACGCACTGTCGCTGGTAATGGTGCCGCTCAACGGTCCCGGCACCCCGACCCTGTACAACGCCGACGTCTCGGTCAATCCAGCGTCCACCATGAAACTGGTGACCACCTACGCAGCCCTGGAAATGCTCGGCCCCAATCACCAGTGGAAAACCGAGTTCTACACCGATGGCACCCTCAATGGCGGGATCCTCAACGGCAACCTGTATCTCAAGGGCGGCGGCGATCCCAAGCTGAACATGGAAAAACTCTGGCTGCTGATGCGCGACTTGCGGGCCAACGGCGTGCAGCAGGTTACCGGCGACCTGGTGCTGGACCGCAGCTTCTTCATCCAGCCGCAACTGCCCGCGTTCAACGACGACGGCAACGACGAAAACAAACCATTCCTGGTCAAGCCTGACTCGTTGCTGGTCAACCTCAAGGCCCTGCGCTTCGTCGCCCGCAACGACGGCGGCCGGGTGATGGTGTCGGTGGAGCCGCCGATTGCGAGCGTTCGCATCGACAACCAGGTCAAGGCCGTTAATTCCAAGCAATGCGCCGGCGGCGTGCGCTACAACCCGGTGTCCCAGGCGGACGGCAGCGTGACGGTGACCGTCGGCGGCCAACTCGCAGACGGTTGCAGCTCCCAGACCTACCTGTCGTTGCTGGACCATCCCACCTACACCGCAGGAGCGGTGCGGGCGATCTGGAAAGAGTTGGGCGGCAGCATTCAGGGCAAGGACCGCCTGGCCGCGACCCCGAGCAACGCCAAGGTACTGGCCCGGGCGTTCTCCCCGGACCTGGCGGAAATCATCCGCGACATCAACAAATACAGTAATAACACCATGGCCCGGCAGCTGTTCCTGAGCCTCGGTGAGCAGTTCCGTAACGAGGCCGACGGTGATGACGCCAAGGCGGCGCAACGAGTGGTGCGCCAGTGGTTGGCGAAGAAAGGCATCACCGCGCCGCACCTGGTGATGGAAAATGGCTCCGGCCTGTCCCGCGCCGAACGGGTCAGCGCCCGGGAAATGGCAGCAATGCTGCAGGCCGCCTGGCGCAGCCCGTACTCGGCGGAGTTCATCAGTTCGATGCCGATTGCCGGTACCGACGGCACCATGCGCAAACGCCTGAAGACCACCGCCATGGCCGGCGAAGCCCACGTCAAGACCGGGACCCTGAACACCGTCCGCGCCATCGCTGGCTACAGCCGTGACATCAATGGCAACACGTGGGCGGTGGTGGCGATTCTCAACGATCCGAAGCCTTGGGGCGCTTCGTCGGTGCTGGACCAGGTGCTGCTGGACCTGTACCGCCAGCCGAAACTGCCGCAGACGGCTTCGGTGCTCTAACCCCCACCAGAGATCAACTGTGGGAGCAAGCCCGCTCCCACACTTTACCCCCATATACCTAGCCAAAGTGGCTAGCCCAACTGCACCTCAACCCGATCCCGCCCGGCCTGCTTGGCCGCATACACGCCCGAGTCAGCCCTTAGCAGCAGTGCATCGGCGCCCTCCCCGGCGCGCCAGGTGGCGATACCGAAGCTGGCGGTGACAAACCCCACATCCTCGATGGGCGCCGCCCGCAAACCTTCCCACAGCTCCAATGCCAAGGTGTAGGCGCTATCGCTGTCGGTGTCCGGGCACAGCACCACGAACTCTTCGCCACCCAGCCGGCAGAACACATCGGTGCGACGCAACCGTTGGGCGACGCGCTGGCAGACCGCCTGCAACACCCGGTCACCCACTGCGTGGCCGTGCTGGTCGTTGATGCGCTTGAAATGATCGATGTCGAGCATGATGACCGCCAGCCCCCCGGAACCGCGCTCGACCCGAGCCATCTCCGAAGTCAGGCGATCCTGGAAATAGCGGCGGTTGCGAATGCCGGTCAGGGCATCGGTGACGGACAAGGCCCTCAGCTCTTCTTCCACCCGCTTGAGGTCGGAAATATCCGAGACATAGCCATGCCACAACACCCCGCCGCCGGGCAGCTCCTCGGGCGTGGCCTCGCCGCGTACCCAGCGCAGGCCGCGCAAGGGCAATTGCACCCGGTACTCTTCCCGCCACGGGCTCAAGGTATGGGCCGAAGCGCGAATCGAAGCGCGGACACGCGTGCTGTCCAGCGGGTGAATACGCGAGAACATCGCCTCGGCGTTCTGCACCAATACATCGGGTTCCAATTCATAGATGTCGCGAATACCGTCGCTGGCATAGATCACGCTGAAGCGACCATTGAAATCCATTCTGAACTGGTAGATCCCCCCAGGCACATGGGCGCTGAGCTTTTTCAGCAACAGGTCACGGGCTGCCAATGCTTCGTGGACGCGCTTGCGTTCGGTGATGTCGATGCAGATTGCCAGGTGCCCGACCCACAGCCCCTGGTCATCGAGCATCGGGGTGGCGAGCATGTTCACGGTCAGGTGGCTGCCATCGCGGCGCACCAAAGTCCACTCCCGCGCCTGTTGCCCACCCTGTTCGCCGCCCTCGAGCAGCATCGCATGGCACGTCGGAATCGGCTTGCCAAAGCGCGCACCGAGCTGCGCGGCGCGCGCCTGGAGTTCGCGTGGTACATGCAGGCCCTCCAGGGTCATGCTTTGCAGGACCTCGCAGCTCGGGTAGCCGAGCATCTGTTCGGCACCGACGTTGAAGGTGGTGATGACACCGCGCAGGTCGGTGGCGATGATCGCGACCTGGGTCGCGGCATCCAACACCCCGCGCAACTGGCCGTGGGTACCACGCAGCTCCTGTTCCCGGGCGCGCAGTTCACGGGTGCGTTGCTCTACCAGTTTCAAGGCCCGCTGCCGCTGGCTGACCAGTACATAGAGCAAGGCGCTGAGCAGCAGGCTGAGTAAGCCGCCGAGTATCACCAGGCTGGTGATCGAAGAATGATTGCTGGACAGGAACACCCGGCTAGGCCGCAACTCCACCCGGTAGGCGCGATCGGCCAGGCGCAACAGGCGAGTCGCCGAAAAATCGCTGCGACCCGGCGGGTTGTGGGATTCGAACAGCGTCTCCTGCGCGTGCTCGGTAGACAGGTCCATGACACGCATCGACAGATTGTCGTGACCGGACGACGGCAGCCCACTGCCCACCAGTTGGCGCATGCTGATGGCCGCCACCACGTATCCGAATGGTTCGTTGGCCGACTCCCGGATGACCGGCGCGACCAACAGTACCCCCCGGGTAAATACCGGGTCGACCCCCATCAGGTCCAATGGCTGCGAGACCACCGGCTCGCCTCGCCGGCGGGCCCGCTCAACGGCGGCACGACGCAAGGGTTCGGAAAGCAGGTCCAGGCCCAGTGGTGCCCCGTAAGGCGCCTGGCTCTGGATGTAGAGCAGCGGTGTGTATTCGTTCCGTTCGGCGGCCTGTTGCAGGCCACCGCCACCGTCCGCCTCACGGATCGTAAATTGCGTGGCGCCTTCGGCCCGCACTTGCTGTTCGAACGCACGCCGCTCGTCGCGCCGCACCCTGGGCGCCCAGGCGAAGGCCCGGGTACGGCGCAACAGCGCGTCGGCGTAGCCACTAAACTCGTTGCTGGAAACCTCTTCGGAGTTGGCAAAGAAACGCCTGAGGCTGTCGAGGCGTAGCTCCTGGTCCTGGAAATGTTCCTCGATGCGGCTGAAACGCTCCTCGGCTTGCAGCTCGAAGCGCAGGCGCAATTGCTGATTGGACAGGCTCATCATCGCCCAGGTCAGCAAGCCGGTCAGGACCGTACCGGCCAGCAGGACCAGCGAAGCCACCAGCCAGGCCGACACGTCTTCGCTGATAAAGCCCAGGATCCTGGGACGCACCTGATGCAATGCCATAAACACAACTCAGAAAGAAACCAGGCATAGATACAGCCCTGGATACAGCCTAAGTTATAGCTATTAGCCATCACTTTGGCCACCCCCAAAACGAGGCCAGAAGCCTTGAATTACAAGGCTTCGTGGATCCAATCAGCCCCGAATCAACGCGCCATGATCTTCCAGGCGCGGTGGATCTTGCCATTGCGGGCGAAATCCGGATCAATCGTCTTGGCGGTGATTTCTTCCACCGCATAGCGCTCGCCGAGGTTGTCCTCGAGCTGGAACTTGCGGAAGTTGTTGGAGAAATACAACACGCCACCCGGGGCCAGGCGCGCCATGGCCAGGTCCAGCAGCTGCACGTGGTCGCGCTGCACGTCGAACACGCCTTCCATGCGCTTGGAGTTGGAGAAGGTTGGCGGGTCGATGAAAATCAGGTCGTACTCGTCACGACTGGCTTCCAGCCAGGCCATCACGTCGCCCTGCTCCAGGCGGTTCTTGTCGGAAAAACCATTGAGCGACAGGTTGCGCCGCGCCCAGTCCAGGTAAGTCTTGGACAGGTCGACGCTGGTAGTACTGCGCGCCCCGCCCTTGGCCGCGTGAACACTGGCGGTCGCGGTATAGCAGAACAGGTTGAGGAAACGCTTGCCGGCCGCCTCTTTCTGGATCCGCAGGCGCATCGGCCGATGGTCGAGAAACAGCCCGGTGTCCAGGTAGTCGGTGAGGTTGACCAGCAGCTTCACACCCCCTTCGTTGACCTCGGTGAACTTGCCCTGGGCACTTTGACGCTCGTACTGCTTGGTGCCGCTCTGGCGCTCGCGACGCTTGATCACCACGCGGCTCTTGTCGATATTCAGTGCCTGGGGAATCGCCGCCAGGGCGTCGAACAGCCGGGCCGAGGCTTTCTCCGGGTCGATGGACTTCGGCGCGACGTATTCCTGGACATGAACCCAATCGTGGTAGAGGTCGATGGCCATCGAATATTCCGGCATGTCGGCATCGTAGACCCGGTAGCAGTCCACGCCTTCACGCTTGGCCCATTTGCTCAGCAGCTTGAGGTTTTTTTGCAGGCGATTGGCGAACATCTGCCCGCCTTCGCTCAACCGTGCCTGCTCGACCACAGGGGCCGGCGCCGGTGTTGGCTTGATCGGGTTGCCATTCTTGTTGTACTGGCGCTCTGGCGGTACTTGCGGGGCCTGATCGTAGGCGGCCTGTTCACGCTCGGCCTGACGCTGTTCCGGGGTGCGACGCTCACCGGTGACGAACTGGTCCGGCAACACCTTGATCAGCAGCAACTTGCACGGCAAGGCGCCGTTCCAGAACGAATACTGCTTGTGGCTGCGAATGCCCATGCGCTTGCCCAGGTCCGGCGCACCGGTGAACACCGCTGCCTCCCAGTTCAGGCACGCCTGGCGCAGGCGTTCGCCAAGGTTCTGGTAGAGGTAAAGCAGGCTGGCCTCATCGCCCAGGCGCTCACCGTATGGCGGGTTGCAGATCACCAAGCCCTTCTGGTTCTGGTCCGGCCGCGGTTCGAAGGTGGCGACTTCGCCCTGATAGATCTTGATCCACTCGCTCAGGCCGGCACGTTCGACGTTGTTACGACCCGGTTGGATCAGCCGTGGGTCAGCTTCGTAGCCGCGAATCCACAACGGTGGCTTGGCCAGGCCGGCGGCGGCGCGTTCACTGGCCTCTTCGTGGAGTTTCTTCCACAGCGCCGGCACATGGCCGAGCCAGGCGGTGAAGCCCCACTGCTGGCGGCGCAGGTTCGGCGCCATGTCGGCGGCGATCATCCCGGCTTCCACCAGGAACGTACCCACACCGCACATCGGGTCGGCCAGTGCCCCGCCTTCAGCAGCAATGCGCGGCCAACCGGCGCGGATCAGGATCGCGGCCGCGAGGTTTTCCTTCAGCGGCGCGGCACCTTGCTGCAGGCGATAACCGCGCTGGTGCAGGCTGTGGCCGGAGAGGTCGAGGGAGAGGATCGCTTCGCCGCGGTCCAGGCGCAGGTGGATGCGCAGGTCCGGGTTGAGCTTGTCGATGGACGGTCGCTCACCCGACGGCGTGCGCAGCTTGTCGACGATGGCGTCCTTGACTTTCAAGGCACCGAAATGGGTGTTGTCGATGCCCGAGCCGTGGCCACTGAACTCTACCGCCAGGGTGCCATCGGCCAGCATGTGGTCTTGCCAGTCAACATCCAGCACACCGTGGTAGAGGTCTTCGGCGTCCTTCATCGGGAAGCGCTTGAGCACCAGCAACACGCGGTTGGCCAGGCGCGACCACAGGCACAGGCGATACGCCGTTTCCATGTCGGCCATGCCGCGCACGGCCGAGGTGTGCTCGCGCGCCTCTTCAAGGCCAAGCCCGACGGCTTCCTCGATGAGCAGGCCTTCGAGGCCCTTGGGACAAGTGAGGAAGAGTTCGAAACGATCGGACATGGGATTTCCAGCGCCTTTGGCTAAGTGGACCGGGCAACGCATTGCCGGGCCGGGTTCAATCAGGTGCTTTTCTCAAGAGCACCCGCGTGGCACGAAAGTGTGCCGTGCCACCCTCGCCGCTCAGGTTAAAAGAGCTTAGATGCGAAGGCAGATAAAAAATTCTGTGCAACAAATTATGAAAACTCGACCCTTTCGTCGAATAGTACCCGAGTGCAACAGGAGGAGATTCTCATCCAAGCCAGACCTCCCCCTTTCGGCGCAGGGCCGATCATACAGGGGTCTAGCTCAAAAGCGGTCAACGAACATCAAGTTACTTATCGCCCTAACATCTTTATTGTTACGTGCTTATGACAAAACGATCATTCCATCCCTGTGACGCTTTGGTTAGAACTCAACACAGGTTGACGTCGCAACGGCGTCAACGCCTTGGCTCGTCACGCCGGCAACGAGCCACCAACGGCAGAATGATTCTGCCCCGGCCTCGATAGAGGTCGACGCTAAGTAACAGTCAACAAGTGAGGGCAACACCCTATGAGAAGACTTAAGCGTGATCCGTTGGAAAGAGCATTTTTACGCGGTTACCAATATGGCGTTGGTGGTAAATCCCGTGAGCTTTGCCCCTTTACTCTACCGTCGGTACGTCAAGCCTGGATCAATGGCTGGCGAGAAGGACGCGGCGACAACTGGGACGGTATGACCGGCACTGCGGGTATCCACAGACTCAACGAACTTCACGCCGTCGGCTGACACAGGGCTTAATACTCAAGAACTCGACAATTTGACACCCCTATCGATTTAACCACGCACGTCCCATCCGGACGGCGGGCTACGGCCCAGGGGGCTCCTTCGAGGAGCCCTTTTTAATGCCTGGGTTTCATGAACTTGGGCTGCAAACACTGTTGTGGCGACACCCTGTGGGAGCAAGGCTTGCCCGCGATGAAGACGACGCGGTCTACCTGGAACCGAGGCGCCTGCATCGCGAGCAAGCCGGCTTTGCTCCCACAACTTGTTCGCATCAATAGATGCCGACCGTTCCTGAATCAACCCAACGCCGCAATGGCATCCACCGATTCACGAATCAACGCCGGCCCCTTGTAGATAAAACCCGAATAAATCTGCACCAGGCTCGCCCCTGCGGTGATCTTCTCGGCGGCGTGGCGGCCTTCGGTAATCCCGCCCGCCGCAATGATCGGCAAACGCCCCGCCAATTCAGCGGCCAGCACCTTCACAGTGTGGGTGCTCTTGTCACGCACGGGCGCGCCAGACAAGCCGCCCGCCTCCTCACCGTGTTCCAGCCCTTCGACACCTTCGCGACCCAGGGTCGTGTTGGTGGCGATTACCGCGTCCATGCCCGTCTCGATCAAGGCCTGGGCCACCTGGGTGGTCTCTTCGTCGGTCATGTCCGGGGCGATCTTGATCGCCAGCGGCACGTGCCGGCCGTGAATTAACGCCAGTTCTGCGCGACGACGGGCCAGGTCGGCCAGCAGTTGCTTGAGCGAATCACCGAACTGCAGGCTGCGCAGCCCCGGGGTGTTGGGGGAGCTGACATTGACGGTCACGTAGCTGGCGTGGGCGTAGACCTTGTCCAGACAGATCAGGTAGTCGTCGACGGCGCGCTCCACCGGCGTGTCGAAGTTCTTGCCGATGTTGATGCCCAGCACGCCCTTGTATTTGGCCGCGGCCACGCGAGCCAGCAGATGATCGACGCCCAGGTTGTTGAAGCCCATGCGGTTGATGATCGCCTCGGCTTGCGGCAGGCGGAAAAGCCGTGGCTTGGGGTTGCCCGGCTGCGGTTGGGGGGTGACGGTGCCGATCTCCACGAAACCGAAACCCAACTGGGCGAACCCGTCGATGGCCGCGCCATTCTTGTCCAGGCCCGCCGCCAACCCGACCGGGTTGGGGAACTCCAGGCCCATGACCGTCACCGGCAATTTCGCCGGGGCCTTGCACAGCAACCCATTGAGGCCCAAACGTCCGCCCGCGCCGATCAGGTCCAGGGACAAGTCGTGGGAGGTTTCCGGGGAAAGTTTGAACAGCAGCTGACGGGCCAGGGTGTACATGGGTGGGTTTGACTCGTTCGAAGAAATGAGGCGCGGATTATAGCGGGGTGGAGGGATGGGAGCGAGCAGCCGATGGTTGTCGGCTCCTCGGTTTCGGTCAAGGAAGGGGCGTATCCAGGGCATAAGTGTTGCTAGTGTCTTTTGAGGTGCCATAGCTGAGAAAGACGTAAAGAAGCATCATCGTCGCAGCAAGACAACAGTTGACAATATGGCCTTGGTTATCGTCGCTGATCTCGGTTCCATTTAGCCATAACCTTACTGCGTCTCCGAACTGGTTGACAGCGAAACCAAACGAGAGACGTAGCCCCAAAAGGATCGCCCCATCCGCCAAATGGGTTCCAGTGGGCTGCCGGAGGCCAGCGCGCACCTTCAATTTCATTTGTTGCAAAGACTCCGGATCAGAAAATACCGAGTCCAGTCCTCGCGAGGGGGATAGCAAACATCTGGAGAAAATCGAGAAGGCCTTATCGCCTATCATTGCGAAACCGTTCAGCCCAGCCTGAATAGCATCCGCACCGAAATCGTAACTCAACTGCGCGGCCGCCCTGGCAGGACCGCTCCACGGCATAAGGCTAACCACTTCCCTCAACGCACCGAAGACTACTCCATGAAACGCAGCTGTAGCCACGTTTGACTTCAAATTCGGAAGTCCTGCGTTGTCAACTTTCAAATGACTGACGAGTTCAGCCGCAGCCCTGGCCCCGTTATAGGCAAGGCCGCCGACTGAGGGGAGTAGCTTCGAGGCCGTGCCCGTCACACTTGCCGCGATCGTACTTCCCATCACCGCGCTTGCCATGCAGAGACACGACACTATCGAAAGCGCGGTCGGTCGCTCCCCAGTTGCGTACCACTCGCCGATTTTTCCCGCCAACATTAGCGCAGGGCCCGTCATCGCCAGCGCAACAGCCGCCCACGCCTGAGAGGCCTCAGGTGTATCACCTTCGCCAATAGCATCCACAACCAGAGAGGCAATGTACTCGCGCAAAAGGGTAGCCAGCACAATGATTGTCCCTGTGTGCATGGCGATATTCAGCGCATTGAGCCCTGGCCCCTTGGCGGCTTCGAGTAATCCCAACCCTGCCTCAAGCACAGCCTTCAGTCGACCCTCTTGGGTTTCGGTGCCTGTGGCTCCTACATTTAAGGTGGCAAAAATCCCGTTTTTTTCATCTCCTTTGGGTATGTCACCGTTGTAGACGTATCGCTCAATTTGCACCACCGCATCCATGTCCGACTCCCCCAAGCCAGTCTTTAATTCCTCAACGTATTGATTTGTCGCGCGGTCCAAAAGCTCGAAACCGGCTGTAATTTCTCGATCTGTTCCTAGCGACTTCACGCTAAAATCCCCAATCACCAACTTCGAAGCATCAAGTGGACTGATCGTAGATTCTAAGGATGAAACGCTGCCGGACGCCGTGGAAGCTATTGAAGGGGTAAATGAAGTATCAACTCGCATATGTGTTTCTCCTTGTTATTTTTATAAGCGTTATTCTTAAGCGTCTCTCACCACTCACTCTTCTCCCAAGCCTCATCCTCCATCGGCTGGAACACCTCCCGCATAAAACCCTTGACGAAAACATCCATCGCAAATGCCAACCCATTGGCACCGCTGACCTCTTTATAAAGCTGCGACTTTTCCAACCCCTCGTCCTTCAATCGCACCAAAACCTGCAGCGTGATCGCCATCAACGCCTGGGCGGTGGGGTACGCAGCCGTTTCACCATCCGGTCCCCGCAGTGTGCGGAGGAATTCATGAATCGCCTTTTCCCCCTGCCCCTCCATCGCCAGTAGCAATTGATACAAGTGCTCGAACTCGGGATTGGGGCGTTTGCTTTCAGGTGTTTGCTCGCGGGCAGCCAGCAGCCGTGATTCCAGTGTCTGGACCGACTCATTCGCGTCGTGATCGAGCAGGCTGGAAACCGTCATGGATTCAATCTTCATGGCAAACCTCGGCTCCGTCGGTCGGCGCGGAATCGGCGAAGCCGGCGTACACGTCGGCAAGCGCCTGTCTTGAGGCCTGATCCAACAAACGCACCGTCTCCGGGAGATGGGCGAGGCTCGCCAGCAACCGGGGTTCCAGCCGTTCCCGGCTCGCCTCGACATCGAACTCCAGCAACTGATCCCCCACCCGCAAGACGTAGCGGTCCTGCGGGTGATATTCCAGGATCAGTTCGCCGGCCCAGCGCTTGCCCAGGCTTTCGCGCAGCTCAAGGCCGCGCGCACGACAATGCAGCGGCAGCAACAGGTGCAACACGGCGCCCGGGTCACCCGGTTGCCCGGCCAGCCAGCGCTCCAGTATTTCATCCAGCCACTCGGGGCGCCTCAAGGCTTGCCCGAGCAGTTCACCAGCGGCTTGGGCGAGAGCGTTGCGCAACTGCAAACCCAAGGTTTGCGTCTTCAGCAACGCATCGGCCAGATGCTCGCTCGCGCGCAGGATGCCTTCGGCGTAACCCTGCTGGAACGCGTGCGCATGCACCGCCTCGGCCTCACGGTGGGCCTGCTCCGTACAATCGCGTGCCCGGCGCTGCACTTCGAGCTGCAAAGCGTGACGACGACGCGCGGCAGCGATGTCTTCGCGGGCCAGGCGCACCTCTTCGCCAGCAGGCAGGTCAGTCAGGGTTCGGATGGAGTCGAGCATGCTGCACCGCCAAAAAAAACAGGATTGGATCGGGTTTCGTAACGGGCCATTGCCGATGCAAGCGGACGACCGACTCGCAGAACTGCAAGTCCAGGCGTTCGAGCAAAAGACCAGGGATGTGCTCGCTCCAGCTCCACAACGCATTGAGGCCGGCCGCTTCGACCTGCGCCATCGAAACCGGCGCGCATTCGGTCGGCAGGCAGCCTCGCGGGCCCAGGTTGAAGCTGGCGAATCGACGAACCGGCCCGGGCAGGCGCAGCAGCGCAGCGCCGCGCGCCAGGTCGGGCATCAAGCGATAGGCGCCCATCAACAGGGCGACGTAAGGTAATTGTCGCCAATGGCGCACCCATTGCTTCACCACGCCTGTCAGCGGCATCGAAGGCCACGGCATTTGCAGTCCCAGTCCCTCGAGCACGATGCGGTTAAGCAACGTGCGGGCCTCGTCCCCTTCGAATCCGGCCGGTATCACCAGACGCTGCGGGTGCAGATAAGCCAAGGGCTCGGCGAGGATGTGCTCCAGGCACTCAAGGTCCGACATGACGCGGCCTTGCCCCTGACTGGCGGTAGAACCAAGCGCCGCCTGCGGCCAACAGCAGCACCGCACTGATCGCCGCCAACCACCATGGCCACGGCGATTGCTCTCGCGCGGCAGCCACTGACGGCGCGACATGCTGGACCGGGGAACGCTTGGACAGCACTACCGAGACGTTCTCGTACTCCACGGTCGCGAAACTGTTCTTGAGGAAACGCTTGATATCGGTGATCAGCAATTGCGGTTCGGCATCGGGCTCATGCAACACCACCGCCGCGAGCTGGACAGGCGGCGACTTGCGCCCGCCCTCGCCGGCATCCAGGTCGTAGCTGACGTGGACCCGTGCCGACACCACGCCTTCGAGCACACTCAGCGACTGTTCGATGCGCTGCTCCAGCGCTGAATACAAGCGGGCCTTTTCAGCACGGGGCGAGGCCACCAGGGAATCGGACGGAAACATCTCGGCCACTTGCAGGCGTGGCCGGGATGGCAACGAATAGAGATTGAGCAGATCGACGGCAGCAGAAAAATCGAGGGCGTCGATTTTCACCGCATACCCGGTTTTGCCGGTGTCGACTTTCACCGCCGCGATGTTGTTGCGTTGCAGCACCGACAGCACTTCATTGGCCTGCTGCTGATCCAGCCCTTCCAGCAGGTTCGGCTGGCGGCACCCCACTAGCGCCAGGCACAACAGCAACGCCAGCACGCCGGTCTTCATGAGGCACGCAACAGCGTTTCTGCCGTGCCCACGGCTTTGCGCACCAGCACGTTGAGCAAGTTGATATCCACGTTGTACTGCCCTGTCAGCTCCTGCAACTGGGCCAATACTTCAGGGTCGGTGATATCCGGGCGCTGCAACAACTGATTGATCGACGAAGCGTCTTGCGCGCTGTCGACGGCGGAACCGGCAAACGCTTCGATCAAGCGCGATTCCAGGGAAACGATCGGGCCTTCCTGCGGACCGCGCAACTCAACAAAGGCGGAGCGGGCGATAAGCGACGGGGCAAGACTCTGGATGGACATACGATGCACTCATGAAAAAGGCCATCGTCACGAGCGATGACCAGTTGAAAGGAAAAGCGTCAGCGAGCCGCCTGGATGATCGCCATGTCGATGTCCTTGAAGCCCTTGATCGTGTTGGTCTGGGCGTTGCGGAACACCGTGTAGGAGGAAAACGCGGTCTGGTAGGCCGCCAACAGTCCGGGATCAGAGGCATCGCCTTGCAGCTTTATAAGCGCTTCGTCCAAAGCTTCTTTGAGTAGCTTTGCCCCTTCCTCGAACGCGGAGGCTTGGTCGCCGAGGAAGTCGTCGGGAAATTTGATGGGTAAACCGATATCAGCCATTGCTCACCTACGGTATCTGTTTGGAAAAATACCAAGACGAAGGACTCGTCTTGACGTAGCCCTGCGGGCCGGTTTGGAACGACTTGCCCTTGAGCGCATCGTTCTTGAGCTCGACCGTGAAGTGCACGTAGCGATCACCCCACTGCCGATAAAAATCTTCGACGTACTGGCGCGCAGCGGCCAGTTCGACGTCCTGCAGATTGCCGCCGATGGCGTACGAGACAGCATCCGTGTGTTCGACCCGGCTGAAGGTCAGTGCGAGACGCTGCAAGCCACCCTGCGCCAGATCGGCGAGCAGTGCGTCGTCCTGCATCTGCACCACGATGTCCCGGGCATACGGTGCCGCCGCGAGTAACGTATCGAGTAGCCTGGCCTGCTTGTCCGGCGTGAGCAGATTGCGTTGCGCGCTGAGCAGCAGCCGCGGCACCGAGGGGTCCTTGAGGTCGAGAAAATGCCAGGCCAGCTGCGGATCGTGATCGACCAACACTTGCTCCAGGCGACGCCGCTCCTGATCCGGCAACAGGACCTTGCCGTGCAGACTGGCATGGCGTGTCAGCACCTGTCGGCTCCAACCGGCATCGCGCTCGGAAGACACGAAGACATAAACCGCATTGTCACGACCGCGCAGCACCTGGACGGGCGCACTGGCGCCGGCGATCAACGCACGAATATCGGTTTCAGGCGACGGCCCCGGCATCGACCAGAGGCTGACCACGGTGACCAACGCAGCCAACGCCAGAGCACCGGCAATCCAGCGGGTCCAATGGACACGCCATCCGCTGAACGCGGCGGTATTGCACGGACTATCTGCCGGACCAAGACACTCGGGCGCCCAGGATTGATCTGCTGGGCGCAGAGCCACTTGCAACCCGCCGAGTTGCATACGGGCCTGGAAGACGCAGTGACGTACTTCGATCGAATCACCGAGCAAGCGCACCGGCACACCGTCCGGCGTGGCCTGGTCGGCCAGGACCTCGAAATTGCAGCCACCCTCCTCCAGGGGAACGAAAATCGCATCCACCGGCACGCTGGCAACACGTGCGCCGTCCCCCAACACCGCCGCGGCCCCGACGACGAACAGGGTGGTGCCCTGGCCAAGCGGGAATTCGCAGCCCTGCAACGGACCGTTGAGGATCCGCAGAACGCAGGGCTGTAGCGTGGGGGTCGTCGGGACTGTCACCGTCCAAACTCCAGGAAGGTCAAATGAGCGGGTAGGTTAGAAAAACCGGCCGCGGGATTCCTGATCCGATTCTGCCGATTACCCGTGGCAAAAGATCAGAATCCCTCATGACGCCGTTACTCTCGCCCCCGAGTGATCACCTGATAGCGCTGCCAGACCTTGCGCGCATAACGCAGCCGCGCGGCTTGGCGATGGGGCGAGTTGCCAGCGTTGTAGGCACCGACCGCCGTCCAGTTATAGCCATAGCGGGCGATAAAACCGGCCAGCACCGACGCCCCGACCTCCACCGACAGGCAAGGCTCATCCAGCAGGCGCTGCTCGGTAATGCCCTCGGCACTGAGGCGTGATAGATGAATGCTGTTGATCTGCATCAAGCCGATATCGCGAGTGCCGTTGCGGTTGTGGTTGATGGCATCGGAGCGCAGGCCCGATTCCACATCGGCAATCGCTTGCAGCAATTCGGGTTCGATGGCATGCATCTGTCCCGCCTTGTTCCAGCACCAGGCATGCGCCTGGGCCATGCCAAAACCCAGGCCAAGGTACACCGGCAGGCACAGCCAGGTTTTGCGGCGCCGCTTCATGCCAAGCGCCTCTCGCCGATCCATGTCAGCTGTTCGTGAATGCGCACGCGCAAGATCTGCGCCCGGACACAACCCGGATCATGCTCCAAGCACTGGTCGATCATCTGCGTTGCCTGCTCGTTGCGCCGCCAGAACCAGTGATGCCAGGCATGAAAGTACAACACGTCCGCCTGATCGGCCGACAACAGGCACTGGCGGAACAACACCTGGGCCGCCTGCTCGCAACCGCGCAAACTGGTGAGCAACGCCAGGCGCGTCAATGCCGGGAGGCTGCCAGGGTCCAGCGCCAAGGCACTGGACACCGCCGCATGTGCCTCCTCGATTGCACGTACCGGGTCACCCAGGCCCATCATCACCCGCCCCAGCCACACATCCGCCAAGCCACACCAGGGCGGCGCGTACCCGGCGTCGAGTTTCAAACACTGCCTGAACAGCACCTGGGCATCGCGCAGGCTTTGCACCGTGTGCTGCTGCACGCTGCACAACCCATTGAGATAGGCCACCGCCACCGGATAGGACCCGCAGCGATCGCCAACCGGACGCAACCCGGGTACGCGCAGGGCAACCAGGCAGGTCAATGCGCCCAACGCCTCCCCCGGATCCCAGGCGTCCAGCGTCTGGCCATGCAGCAACGCCTGGTCGCGTCCACGAATCAACTCGATCGACCAGTGTTGCAACCCGCCCGCACCGATAAAACGACCGTTCAGGCAGTAATCCGCCGACAACCGCCCAGCCAACGACCGCACATCGCCCGACGCCCCGCAGGCCGCGATCAGCCCCGAGGGAATGACATGCAACGCCTCACCGAACGCCGTGGTCAGTTGGCGGATCATCAGATCCTGCAGATCCAGCGCCGCGATCTCGTCCAGATTGCGCAAAGGCAACACCGCCAACGACGGCGCCACCGCCCTCGCCTGGCTCGGCACATCGAGCTCCACCACGGAACCGGTGAACCGATAACCCTGGCCGTAAACCGTCGCAATGTAGCCCTTGTGCTCCTTGAACAACTTGCGCAAGGCATAGATACAACGGGTTAACGACTCCTCCGCCGCGTCCATCCGCGGCCAGACATGATCAAGCAGATAATCCTTACTCACGACCGTACCCGCCGACTTCAGCAGCAGGCGCAGTACGTGCAGTTCTTTGGGTGGAACATGAACTCCTTGTCCATCTCGCATCAGCGTTCCATCGCTTTGCAGTAGCCAGTGGTCAAACACGAATGACTTGGCTGGGGTTTGATCAGTTGCACTGTCCATACGTTGAGACTTCTCTATAGAAAGTTACTGAAGCGCGATTGAGCCTGTGGCAGGCACAGGCTCGGGATGGCGAGCTGCGTGACTATAGGAAGATGCGTGGGGGGATTCCGTAGGATATTAAACTTATTATCGTAGGAAATTACGTCATACGTTGTGAGCAGCAAACAGCACAACAACACCGTCCAGCACACCCATGAAAAATATCGTCAATTCATCAAACTATACCGACACCGCTCTTCTAAGCACCTGATAGTTTAGTTCCGACCTAGCCAACTCTTTATTGAACCGCAAAATAACTCTCTCAATAACGCATGCGGCCACATTGTAAGACTCATCACTTGGGTGCGAATCAATCCAGCCATTGTCTTTAAATTTCAACATCAACTCATTCAGGCTCATTCGCTCGCCCTCAAATTCAACCGGGGTATTACGCTCCGCCTCAAAAAGCCTTTTCAGTGTTTGAACACGGCCTTCACTCCAGTAAGTATTGGGCACATCTGAGGGACCTTTCAGCTCTTTCTTGACTATCCTTTCGCTCAACAGAACTGTGTTTTCTTTATCCTTAATCAAGCCCAACTCTAGCCCCATCAACATGTCCTCCCCCCCCGCCACCATGTAAGGTGGATAAATTCCATCGTCCCATTTCGCACGGAAAGGTGCTTGGATAGATACGAATTGCTGAGCGGGCGAATTTAGATCGGACCGTTCCGGAGCACTCACCTCCGAAAAAGGCAACGGGGTCGGCTGGCGAGTAGGGTAACCGACACCATAGCCCACAATCGGTTTTTGGGTTAGCTGGTGCAACTGCTCAACTCTTTTCTCCACCAATGGGCTTGTGTGTCGGGTCTGCTCAGTTTTAACAACATCCTGATCGACCATAACAACTCGTCCCGGCCGATACGGTAATGTGTCGGCAAAGGCCAAGGCAGACGCTCGCGCAGCACCAAACCCTGTTAGCTGTCCACCGTCCCACCCTACAAGGTGCAAATTAGGATACTGTTGAAGCGTTTCCTTCATCGCAGAAGCATAGGAGGGATAATCCATTTTATGCACCAGCAAATAAACCGGCTCAGGACGATTAAAATTACTCTTCATGTTTTTTGGATGCCATGCCAAACTGTAATCCTCACCAAGCTCCGCCACCAGCTTATTTGCACTACCGCCACTTATTACAATTGTCGGAACCGTTCCCGTGTGTAGATGAGGCTCATGTAACTGAGGCCCTCTAAGAAAAGAAAACCAGCTGCCGTTACTCGGCACCGCCCGCTCCATGGACAGCTCCCGGCACGTATTGATTCGATTATCCAGTATCGCCTGCATACTCTTCATGGTGTTCAAATCTGGCTTTTCACCGACTGTCACTGGGGAATACTTACACGCCATCCTTGTTTTCGGATCCACCCAATCGGGATTACGCACGATGTTGATTGGAGCATTTTTTGCCACATTAACCGATTCATTAACAACACCTTCAACTTTCGACGCACTTCGCAGCCCGCCCTCCAACATCGCACCTAAAACCAATCGCCGCTCAGTGATAGCCTCAGCAAGCTCACTTCGAAATTCAGCAGCTTGTTTTTCGCTTATATTTTCTACAGAAACGCCCATTTTAATGGCAAGCATCAGTTTAAAAAAAGATTCTTCCCCCGAAGACTTCAGCTCCCCCCCATCGCTCTTAGCCAAATATTCGCCTTTCCCATCGTGACTTATTTCAATAGTCCGCATTGACCCATCACTGGAAAAAACATCAAACTCTATCCAACCTTTCTCCACACCATGGACAAACGCTGTATGTGGCCCTTCGCAAGCGTCGTGCTTCCAGGCCAAAGCGACGTCGCTTGGCCAGCCTTCACTATTGACAAGTGCTAAACTTATAACTTCCAGCGATTTACCATTCAGTACTGGAGACGAGTTCTCCTTCAACGCCTCGGCAACTGCGTTTACTCGATTGAGTATTGATGGGGATTGGTCATGCATGAAGACAGTAGAATCCAACGTCTCCTCGTTCCCCGCAGACATGCTTTTGTCGGCTTGTGATAACATCACATGATTGAACGCGTTCAAGTTTGGAAGAGAATGACTTCTAAGAAGCATAATATCTTTTCTCATATAAAAAAAACGTCAACGATTCCGCCACCCGCCTATCGTCTGGCATCATCACCCGAAAAGTGAAACTCAGTTAATTTGTTCGCACCCCCATACAAAACAACCAACCAAACCACTTAGTCACCTTTTACCAGTCCTTTTAACCGAGCAAAAGACATCCTTCACCGTCACCCACGCCTGAATATCAGACTCCGCTAACTCCATACAAAAGTCGTTATTCAACAATAAAACAATTTCAACCAACCCCATCGAATCAATGTATAAATCCTCTACCAATCGAGAGCCCTCCTCGACACTCACAGAGTCACACTCTAGAAAATCAGATAAAATTCTTATTACCGTCCGTTCGATTTCACATTCAGTAACCACCGTGCCCCTCACTTAACCCACTGCAACAACCAGGCAAACACTTCAAGCAAAGCGATCAATGTTATAACCCAAACAAAAAACATTCAGTCACGCCAATAGACCTACCGCTCAAAAATTCAACATCGCCCTCAACATATCCGCAAACTGATTCAAATGCGCCGACAACGTCTTATTAAAATTGTCGTGATAAGCATTGGCATTCGAATACTTTTGTGTGAGGGACTGCAATCTATTTTTCAGAAGCTCTTCCTGGGCGTTGAAGCCGGTTTGCCAGGCGTTGAATTTGGCGGTATCCCAGGTCACCGTGCCGCCGCCCGACGGCAGACTACTTTTCATCGTTGTCAGTGGCCCGGTGTCGATGACGACACACCAAGGACCGTTCGGGGCGGGGTTCTGCTTGAGGCAACTCGCAGGTAGGCCCAGTGCCTTGAGCCAGTTTTCCGCCTCTTCCTTAGTGGCACCTGTTTCAGGTGGTTTTGGAAAGAGGATGGCAGCGGAGTTGGGTAGGGAATATTTTGCGATCAGTCTATCCAATGCATTGCGCAACGCGCCCACATTCAACGTGACCTCCTTGCCGTCGTTCGCCCCTTCGATCCAGTCCTTCATCATCGCGGTGATTTCGCTGTTGAAGTCGGAAAAGAAGTCCGAATAAGCCGCAATGATGTGCTCGTAGCCGGCGAGGTAACCGTTCTTGATCAGGTCGATCAGTTCGAGCAGTTTTTCAAAGAAGTCATTCGATGAGTTGATCGTCGCATCCAAAGCCTCCGCGATCTCACGGGGCTTCTTCTCTTCCAGATGTTCCTGGAGGGCGCGAAGGATTTTGCTTTGTTCGTCATTGAGCTGCTGGCGCTGGCTTTCATCCAAGAGCCCTGTTTTCTGGCTGTGGGTTATCACCGCACCGCACTGGCGCACCTGCATGGCCCACATTTGCGCTCGGTCATGTTTGGAGTGGATCTGCTCGACAAACTCCGCAACGAGGTGTTGTGCTGTGGTCTCGGCGGCCGTGCCTTCCAGAGGCTTGGCAATGATCGACGGGGACCTGAGCAAATGGCCCAGGCTGCGATTCATTGCGTTCATGGACCGATCGAGTAGATTCGTCAGGGAACTGACCGTTTGAATCTCAGCGGGTACGTCCACAGGCGACGCGGTATCCGTGATGGCCTCTACGTTCGGCAGCAATACGATAGGCGAACGAATCGATTGGGTAATTTCCATAGACCTCTCTCCTTTACGCCGTCATGGCACGGATAACATCACTGCGCGATTGAAACAGCTGCATCACCATTTCCATCAGCTTCTGCAACAACGCCGCCTCGGCCGCGTCTTTCTGGCCGACCTCATCACTCAGGCTCTTCTGGCTGTTCTGCGCGCTTTGCATCAGCACTTCTTTTTCACGGGCGGCGTGCTCGGTCATGCGCACGATGTTCGCCACCACCTGGCTCATGCTCATCGACATGGCATTGAGCGCGCGGCCGATTTCCAGTTTCTTTTCGATACCCTTGCTGCCCATCTGGCTCAGCCAGTCGGACGTTTGACCGACCTTCTGGGCCTTGAGGATTTCCCCATCGAACCAGGCCTGTTCCTGGTTCGTCAGTGTCGAGCCCTTGGGTTTGAAGTCGACGGTGGTCGGGCGGGCAAAATCATCGAGGGTCTTGATCTTGTAAGTGGTGTCCGGGCTCCACTCATTGCGATTGCGCTCCAGCTTGAGGTCGCGTTCGAGGCTACCCGCGTCCATGGCGTTGCGTTTATGCAGGTCAATGTCCGCATGCTTCAACGCCTGGCCCTGGAAGGTCTTGACCATGGCGAACCCGGCGATGGCGCCGGACACCACCGCGGCGGTAATGGCGCTGTTCAGCGCCGCCTTGCCGGACTCGACAATGGCCGCGCCTTGGGACTTCGCCGCGTCGGCGGCCATGACGCTGAAGTGGCCGCGCAGTTGCGCATTGGCGACTCGTGCGATGTTCAAGGCGATGATCGCGGCCACCAGCACGTTGGCGTGTTTCTCCCAGGCGCCCGGGTCGAAAACCAGATCGTTGCGCACATCATCGCCGACCATGGACTTGGCTTCAGAGAAGTCCTCCCGATCCGCTTCGGTGGGCTGATAGGCATTGATCCGGCTTTCCAGCTCCGCAGCAGAAGGGGCCGCGAAGGGGCCGTTCTGGAGTATCTGCTTTGCAGCGATCTGGTCGAGGATCGACGCCCCCTCAAGAGACTTGCGCTTTGAAAATTGCTCTTGGGCAATCAACTCGCCCAGCCCGGCGTCATTGATCCGGTCATGGTCAATGACAGGGGATGCGATTGTGGTTGGAACGTGAATAGTGGTCATCGTGGATACCTGTTGTCCGTGATTTCAAACATGCCGAACCATTTGCAGGCTGACGGAATGGCTGCGTTGCATATCGGCAAACACATGCTCGATTTGCCGGGTTCGCTCCTGCATCGCCTGCCCATAGTTCTCGACCACCTGGGTCAGGTAGGCGCTGATTTCCTCGCTGATGGCCATGCGTACCCGCACATCGGCCAGGTGCACGGCCGCCTGGGCTTGGTGCTGGCCGCTTTTGATTTGCAGCCCGCCCTGCACCGCCACGTTGCCAAACTCGGTGACGGCCTGGGCGATCTCCAGGTTGGCGGCGTAACGCGCCAGCAATACCGGATCAGCACCATTGGTGATGAACCCGCGCAACTGGGTGAGCATCTGGGTCAAGGTGTTGCCGACCGAGGTCGCCACCTGCTTCATCGCTTGCATCGCGGCGGGCGCGGCCTGGGCGACTACCGACGCCAGTTTCGAGGCGACGGCACTGACCATCGGCCCGATGACCTGCACCCCGACCACGGCTACCAGCGCAACAGCGGCCAGCGTCGAAGCGATGCCTTGGATCATCCCCGCGATCTGCGCGATTTCCTTGGCCTTGTCCTCATCCACGCCCAGGCCGATGAGCAACTTGGTGTAGAGCTCGGTGAACAGCTTGATGGCTTCTTGCATGACGATGGTCAGCGGCTTCATGGCTTCGGCCATGAACGACACGCCGGTCTTGTCCTGGATCACCGAGTCGGCAATCATCACCGCCGCGCCGACCACGCCCACGGCGATGAGCACCGGATTGGCGGTCAGGACCCCGGCGGCGATGGTCGCGACCGTCAGGATCGCCCCGACGATCTTGCCGATGCAGCCCATGGTTTTTTGCAGGGCCTCGGCCTTGCGCACTTCCTCCAGGTATTTTTCCGACTCACGCTCCATGTGTGCCTGGAGCCTGGCCTGCAACTCCTGGAACAGCTCCTGGTTGAGCTCTTCCTTGTTCTGCGCCGACTCGCCAAGCAGTTCGATGATTTTCAAGCGGTTCAACAACGCCAGCGCACTGCTGCTGAGGGCCTTCTCATCGGTTGGCTTGGGGGTCGAGCTGTTCACGCTGGATGAGACCACTTTCGCGAATACCGTGCCCACAGCCTTGGCGCAGGCGGTGGCGACCTCGATCAGCTTCAGATGCGCATCGGTCGCCACATTGAAGGCTTGGGTATGGTTCGCCACTTCGCCTTTTAGCTGGTCGCGACGGGCCAGCTCCTGTGCATATTCAGGCGATTGAGGGTCCAGTTGCGCCAGCCGCGCCTCGCTTTCATCCAGCAGTCCCTGGAAGTGCAAGACCCGATCGCGCAGTTGTTCGAGGTGTTCCTGGCTGCTGCCGACATTGCCCTCGGCCGCCGTCATGGCCTCGACGGCAGCGGTGTATTCAGCCGAGAGGTTTTCATGGGCCTGTTGCTTGGCGCCAGCCATGCTCTGCAGCATCGCCAGGCGATTTTTCAGTTTCTTGACGTCGACCTCGCCGATCAGCTCGCTGATCATCGCCATCAATAACGTGAACAGATCGCCGCTGGTTTCCTGTTTATTGCCATCGGCCCGCGGTGCTGGCGGGTGCAATGCGGGCCGGCCGGTACTGGCGGTGGACGGGCCGTCGTGACCTTCGTATTTCACCGACATCAGGTCCGCCAGCGCTTTCTGGCCGGCCTCCTGAAAATCCGCGGTCCTGGCGGCCTTGCTGGCCGCCGCGCCGTATTTTTCAAAGGCCTCGCTGCGGCTCATCGCGCCGTGAAGCGCCGGGTTGAAAGCAGTCCTTATTTCACTCATGTTCACTCCTCCGAACAGTGCTGTTCCATGTGGGCCAAGGTGTCGAGATACACCTTGGCTTGCTCGCGCAGATCGTCTTCCGTGGCTTGCTCGAGCACGTACTCGAAACACAACCGGGCCTTGCCGACCTTGCCCAGGGCCAAGTGACATTGGCCGGTGTACAACATCGGTCGGTAGTCGTTCTTGCCTTGGGCGAAAGCGATGGCATACAGGTCGATTGCTTTCTGGTGGTTTTGCTTGAGCTGGTGCACCGCAGCCAGTCCCATCCAGTAATGGCTGTTGTAGAAGTCGTAGATGCACAGAAAGTGAAAGAACTTCTCGGCATCGTCCAGCCGCCCTTGCTCGTAGAACTGGAAGGCGAAGGCATAGAGACTGCCCATGTGCTCGTCACTGAGGCCTTGCACGTCTTTCAACGCGGCACCACCAAGCACTGCATCGACGACGTCCAGGGCCACCTGCTCGTCTTGTTTGTTATCGCGACTCATCAGCCACACTCCTGAAAAAACGTCAGCGTCGCTGACCGGTGCATTGGGCCAAAATGCCGGCGAGGCCGCTGCCAAATTGCGCTCATGCCACTAAAAACCCAGGCCGACGAGACCGCTCTTGTAGCGAGGGGATTTATCTGTGGGAGCAAGGCTTGCCCGCGATAAAGTCGATGCGGTCTGCGCAAGTACGAGGCGGCTGCATCGCGGGCAAGCCTTGCTCCCACAGGTTCCCATCACAAAGGGCTGTGCCTGGCTTTGCTTGACTTCACGCCTGTTCAACCTGCTCAAGCCAGATCAGCAACCGCAGTACCTCCTCGATTTCCTGCACCTGGAGAAAGCTGTAGCGCTGGTGGGTCTTGAAGATGCGGCGGGCCAAGGCGATGTCGTTGATCACCGGCACCCCCACTTCCTTGGCGTACGCCCGAACCGCCAGGGCGCGCTGGTTGGTTTCCATCAGGGAGATAAACGGCAGCAACGTGATCTCCGGGCGGAAATACACGCCGATGGCAATGTGGGTGGGGTTGGCGATGATCATGCGCGAGCTGCGCACATCGGATTTGACCTGCTCCGACAACAGCTCCATGTGCAAGTCGCGGCGGCGCCCCTTGATCTGTGGGTTACCGTCCTGCTCCTTGTGTTCGCGCTTGACCGAATCCTTGTCCATCATCTGGTCTTTCATGAACAACCAGTATTCGCTGAGGGCATCGAGCACAACGATCAGCAGGACGCAAGCCAGGAACGCCAGCACCAGCACCAGCAACAAATGCCCCCAGATCGCGAACAGCCCCGGCGCCTGGGCGAACAATTGGGCGAACAGCAATTGGCGCTGGGTGATCCAGACGATCCACAGCGCCATGGCGAAACTGCCCAGGTACAACAACGCCTTGAAGGTGTCCTTGACCGTGCGCAGGCTGAACAGTTTTTTGAACCCGTTGATCGGGTTCAACGCCCCTAGGTTCAACTTCAACGCTTCACTGGCCAAGGCAAACCCGCTTTGCAGCAACGCCGGCAAGGCACTGGTCAGCACGCACACCAGCAACAACGGCAGCAGCGCCTTGAGGCCGACCAACACCAGCATCGTCGAGTAGGCTTGAAGCTCAGTGTCAAAGTCGCTGGCGATGATGCGCCGGTAGACCTCCATGATCTCGATCAACGAGCTGTTGAAGACCATGTAGGTGATACCGCACAGGGTCAGGCAGGTGACGACCAGGTCCTTGGCCTTGAACGTCTGCCCTTTGCGCGCGGCATCCCTGAGGCGCTTGGCGGTGGGCTTTTCAGTCTTCGAGGCGCTGGATGACATCTCCGCCCTCCCCGCCATCCAGATACCGCGCCAAGCCGTCGGACAGCACGCCCATGCGCAGCACTTCGTCCGGCAGATGCACGCCGAAATACAGCATCAAGACCACCAGCGCCACCAGGCTCTTGACCGTCAGCGACACCGAGAAAGCATTCATCTGCGGCGCATACCGCGAGAGCAACCCAAGCAGCGCCTCGCTGACCAGCAAGGTCGCCACCACCGGCGCACTGATGACCAGGGTCTTGCTCACCAGTGCATCGAGCAATGAATAGAGTGCAGGCAGGTGCAGCTCACAACTGCTCGCTGGCGCGCAAAGGCGATAACTGTGGCCGACGGTTTCGAGCATCAACAACAGGCCGCCACCTTCGAGATAAACCGCCGCGGCAAACAACTGGAGAAAATTCGCCAACTCCGAGGTGTCGACACCGTTGGCCGGGTCCACCGTGCTGCTGAGCATGGCCCCGCGCTGGTTGTCGATCAGGTTGCCCATGGCATGCAGCACCCAGAACGGCCAGCCCAGCAGCACGCCCAGCAGCACACCAATACCCACCTCTCGCAGCACCAGACCGAGGAACGCCACGCTGTCGAGGGCTGGCGTAGGCACGCCGACGTAGCGCCAGAAGCCCAGCGCCACCAGCACGATCACCGCCTGGCGCGTGACACCGGTCAGCACGCTGCTATTGAGAAACGGCAACATGAAGAAAATCGGCGCCAGACGCGCCACGCCCAACACCGCCGCAGCGAACCAGGCGTACAGCTCGAAGAACAACGTCAACGACATCGGCCTAACTCAACGCCAGGCGAATGACTTCACGACTGAAATCCAGCAAGGTTTCGCCGTACCAGCCCGAGAGCAGGAACAGGCACGCCGCCACCGCCAACAGCTTGAAGCCAAACGGCAGCGTCTGCTCCTGCAACTGCGTCACGGTCTGGATCAACCCGACCACCAGGCCGACCACCGTGGCGACGATGATCGGCCAGGCCACCATCAGCAAAATCAGGTACAAGGTTTTGTTGCCGGCATAGACCAGATCGTTCATCGGTGCACCTACGCCAGCAAGGTCAGGTATTGCTTGACCAGCCCGGTCGACAGCAACGCCCAGCCGTCCAGTGCGACAAACAACACCAGTTTGATCGGCACGGAAATAATCACCGGGCTCATCATCATCATGCCCAGCGCCAGCAGGATGCTGGAGATCACCAGGTCGACGATCACAAAAGGCAGGTACAGATAGAAGCCGATCTTGAAGGCACTCTTGATTTCACTCAGCGCATAGGCCGGCAGCAGCGAAAACAGCGAAGGCTCGACCTCGTCATCGACAGGCAGGCCTGGGTCGGCTTCATCCTGGATTGCCTGTGCCCGCTCGAAAAACTGCGCCAGCTCCGGGTCGGTGTATCTGCGCAGGTAATCCTTGTAGCTGCCCAGACCGTTCTCGGCAAAATCCACCACCGAGGCGATGTCGGTAAAGGCCACCGCCTCGGTCTTGTAGTAGTCATGGCCCTGCTTCATCACCGGCGTCATGACGAAAATCGCCAGCATCAGGGCAATCGCATTGAGCGCCATGTTCGACGGCACCTGCTGCAGGCCCAGCGCGTTGCGCACGATGACGAAGACGATGGAAAACTTGATATAGCAGGTGCCTGCCGCCACCAGGAACGGCAGCAGCGAAGCGAACGCCAGCAGCGCGATCAGCGAGACGTCATTCATCGGCGCTGGCCCGATAGACCTGGAGCAATTCGACACCCAACTGGCCGTCCAACTGCACCAGTTCGCCCAGGGCCACCGGCTTGCCGTTGGCGCGTACCTCGATGTGCCGTGCCGCGTCCTCGGCCAACGGGATCAGTTGTCCCTCGATGATGCGCGACAGCGTCGCCAAGTCGGTTTCATGGGTGGCGAGCAGGAACTCCAGGCGCACCGGGAGCGCTCCCAAGTCGACCTTTGCGTCGGCATCCGGCGGGTTATCCGGATTGGCATCGGTCACGGTCGGCTGCATCTGTAGGCCCTCCTGGGCAAAAGTGAAAGTGCCAAGGCAACGGTTGGCCAGGCAGTACCGTTGAGTGCGCTGGACGATGCGCAATACATCGCCCTTACGCAGGCGTAGCCGGCCGGGCTGACTCACCTGGCTGACGCCGAGGATCAGTTCCAGGCGCAACGGCAACTCGTCCAGCCACGCCCCAACGCCCAAGCGCTCGCTCACAGCGGGCGCCGTGGGCAATTGCAGCAACCACATGCGGCCCCGAGGGGTTTGCAGCCATGGCAACTGGCAGGTGGGCAATCGCGCCGAGACGACGCACTCGATATCGGACAGTGCCCGGTCGTGCAGTTCGTCCAGCTCCAACAGCAGGGGGCGCGGCGCCGCGCGAAACAATCCGAGGACATTCGCCAACGAGGTTTCCAGCTTCAACATGGACTGCAATTGTGGAAACACTCGATACAGCCAGTCATGGGCCGCGATCAGCCCTTGCCAGTCGCCGCCGTCGCCCTGGGCGCGAAAGCGTAAGTAGTCACAGTGCCCGGGTACCCGACCCAAGCCCGCCTCACGACTGGCACGCCGCCAGCGCTGAATCGCCTGGGCCTGGGCATGGGCCAAAGGCTCGACCCGGCGTAGCTGCAACGCGCTCATGCCGGCCGCTCAGTCTGTTCGTCCGGTTCCTCATCCGGCGCCTGATGCGAATCCTGGCGCGGCTGCTCGCCGCCACTGTCGGACAACTGCCAGGCCGGTTCCCGGGCGAGCTCGAAAGGCGCCTTGAGTTGTTCGAACACCAAGGCATTGCTGGGGTTGAGCGTCAGGCTCCGGGTGAATTCTTCGGCCCCCCGCGTAATCGTGATCTGCCCACTGGCCGCGCCTTTATTGAACGGTACTTGCAGCACGCCCCGGCCCGTGTCCGGCAGCGTCTCGACCGTGACCTCAAGCACAGGCGGCAGTACCGGTGAAGGGAGGGCCGCTGGCGCAACGGCCGGCATCTGGCGCGCGCCTTGAACGCTCAACGGCGCCTGGGGCAGCGGTTGTTCATCTAGACGGGGGGCGGTGAAAGGCTCCACCTCCGGCGGCTCGACTGGCGTCGGCCCCATGGTTTTATCGATGCCCGAAACCACAGGTTCCAGGCGTTGCGGCAACGAGTGCTGTGCCAATTTTCCGAGCTGCGGGTGAAGCGGTGGAAAAGCCACGGTTTCACGGGCCGCCAAGCGTTTTCCATCGGACTCAACCGCCAGCGTCTCCTGGACAACCGACCGTGCCTCATCGCCCTCAACCGCCAGCACGCCCTGACCGACACTCAGCGCCTGCCGGGCCAGCGCCCGGGCGGCTTCGCTCATGGGTCGCTGAGGAGGCAGGATCAGCGACGCCATCAGCTGCAATACGCCTTGCGGTAGTTCATCCTCTTGCACCGGGACAAGTGGGTCCAGCCATTGATCCAGCGAACCTTCGTCGACGGGTTCCAGTGCCTGGACCGGTCGGGGGGAAACTGCATGGACCGGATTCATCGTCGTACCCCAATCATCTCTTCCAGCTCCCGCTCTTCCCGGCGCACCGCCTCTAACCGTTGCACACGCAACAGCTGCTGGACGGAGCGCTCATACGTGTCGTGTTTACGCCGCAGCCCAAGCAATTGCTCGCGCTGCACCTGCAACTGCTGCTCGACCTGCCGACGTTGCTGATCCACCCGGTCACGCTCGACTCGCAGCAGATCGATGCGCCGACGGATAACCGCCTGGGTTCGCAACAGCGCCAACAACTGGCCGTGATCCAGCACACAGTCATTCGCCCGATGGCTGATCAACAAACGTTGCAACGCAGTCTCTTGCTCCTCGAAGCCAGACTGTTCCTGGAGCAGCGGCTCCAATTGGCGCTGGACACGCAACACCGCCTGTTCGCCGCGTTGCCGACGAAACTGACTGAAGGCCAGCAGACGCCGTCGCTCAAGCAATGATTTCATGCAGGCTCCGTAAAGTTTCATCCGCTTCGCTACGTTGATCCGTTGGCTGGCGCAACCATTGGTCGAGGGCATCGCGACGTTGCAGCGCGCGGTCATTGGCGGCGTCCGCGCCTGGGCTGTATTCGCCCATGTCGAGAAACACCTGCAATTGTTCAATCCGCGCCAGGGTGTCGCGGGTCGCAGCCGCCAGTTGCCGAACCTCGGGCGAAGTGACCTGCGTCGCCACCCGGCTGACGCTGCGCAAGACATCGATGGCCGGGTAATGCCCCTTGGCGGCCAGGGCCCGGCTGAGGTAGACGTGGCCGTCGAGAATGGAGCGAATCTCCTCGGCGATCGGGTCCGGCTCGTCGTCACTTTCCAGCAGCACGGTGTACCAGGCCGTGATGCTCCCTGACGCCGTCACGCCGGGACGCTCCAGCAAGCGCGGCAAAGCGTCGAATACCGAGGCCGGATAACCGCGCCGCGCCGGCGCTTCACCGGCCGCCAAGGCCAGGTCGCGGCGAGCGCGGGCGTAGCGCGTCAACGAGTCCAGCAACAACACTACGCGCCGGCCCTGGTCGCGAAAGTACTCGGCGATGGTGGTGGCCTGCAGCGCCGAGTTGCAACGATCCACCGAGGAAAAATCCGACGTGGCGTACACCACCACGCAACGGTTGCACTTGGCTGATTGGCGCAAATGCTCGATGAACTCGGTCACTTCGCGCCCGCGCTCGCCAATCAGCCCGATGACAAAAACCTCCGCGTCCGTGTGTTCGATCAGCATGTTGATCAAGGTGGTTTTACCGGAGCCGGCGGCGGCAAAAATGCCGATGCGCTGGCCGACACCGCAGGTCAGTAAACCGTCGATGACACGAATGCCGGTGCGCAACGGCTCCACCACCGGCCGCCGCTGCTGGTACGACGGCGGGTCGGCATCCACCGCGCAGTCGCGCTGGGCGACCGCCGTCGACGGCGCCAGGCGCTCGACGATCACGCCCTGGGGATCGACCACACTGCCGAGCAAGGCGTCGCTGCAGGTCAGTTGCAGGGTCGAGCCGGTGGGCACGATCATCGACTCCCGGGACAAGCCTTTCGCCTCGCCCAGCAAACTGAGCAGCACCGCGCCGGGCTTGAAGCCGATGACCTGCGCCCGGGCGGCGACCTGGGGCGAACGCCAATGCCGGCGCACCTCACAGATTTCGCCCACCACCACCTCGCTCAGTGCGGCTTCGATCAATGGGCCGCTCAAACGCAGGGGATGAGCCGCCAGTCTTTCCAGACGCAGGCTCATCGACGTAGGCTTCGCAGCAGCGTTTCGGTGGCCAGTACCAAGGTGTCCAACATGGGCAGATCTCCTCAAAGCGTCTTGATGACATTGACCGAGACCGTCTCGGAAACCTCGCCGAACGACATCACGTCCAGCTCCCGAAAACGCCCCTCGATCAATTTCTTGATGTAGCGCCGCACATCGACCGAACACAGCAGCACCATGTCCTTGTGGGCGATGTGCACGCTGTCCAGGCCGACACTGAGGCGGTCCATCAGTTCTTCCGATTCGGCCGGTTCCAGGTTGAGGAAACTGCCGCCCGAGGTTTGCCGGATGCCCCGGCGCACCACGTCTTCGAACTCCGCCGACAACAGCAGCACGCGCAGGTCGTTGCCCTGGGCAAACTTGTTGCTGATGTAGCGGGACATGGCGCCACGAACGTGCTCGACCAGCGCCAGCACATCTTTTTCCCGGGAGGCCCAATGGGCGAGAGTCTCGAGGATGAGTTTCATGTTGCGCACGGAGATGCGTTCGCCGATCAAGCGTTGCAGCACTTCAGCGATCTTTTGCACCGTGACGTGGCGATAGACTTCCTTGAGCAAGTCCGGATAACGCGCTTCCATTTCGTCGAGCAGTTGCTTGGTTTCCTGCACGCCGAAAAACTCCTGGATGTTGCGCGCCAGCAGCGTGACCAGGCAGCGATAGCACTCTTCGTCGGCAGGTCGCAGGTGATAGCCCAACTGCTGCACGCGCTCGCGGTCGGCGGCGGTGACCCAGACGCCGCCCAAGCGATTGCTGTCGTTGCCGCGCACCAGGGCGAAACCCAGCGACTCCAACTCGGGGGAGTAATCCAGCAGGCGCCAGTGATCGAAATGAATATCGAACTGCTCGGCGCGCACTTCATTGATCAGCACCGCCACTTGATGGACCGGCAGCGCATCGCTGGCCCGCAACCGCGGTTCGGGAATGCGCAGCCCGTAATCGACGAAGAACTGGCTACGAAAGCGCGCCGCCCAACGCTCCTTCTCCAACGCTTGCAGGCGCGCTGGGGGCACCAGCAGCATCAGGGCGATGGTTTCGGTGGCAACGTTGTCGACGTCATCGAGCAATCCCGACTCACCCTGCCCCGCGCCTGGCTCGGCAGGTTCGCTGCGGCTTTCGCCCGGGCCGGCCTGGCGCGAGGCGCGGCGATGGCGCACAAACACCACCAACCCCAGCACACTGGCAATCGAGAGGAAGGTCAGCAGCGGAAAACCGGGCAACAGGCCCACGCCCACCGCCAGCAACGCGGTGACACCGAGCACGAACGGGTTGCCCAGCATCTGGGCAAGCATGTTGCGCCCCAGGTTGCTGTCATCACCGTTGACCCGGGTGACAATGAAGCCGGCGCCGATGGCGATCAGCAGCGCGGGGATCTGCGCGACCAGGCCATCGCCGATGGTCAACAGCGTGTAGGTGGACAAGGCCGTGGACATGTCCATGCCCAATTGCCCCATGCCGATGGCCATGCCGCCGATGAAGTTGACGAAGATAATGATGATGCCGGCGATGGCATCGCCCTTGATGAATTTCATCGCCCCGTCGAAAGAACCGTACAACTGGCTTTCACGCTCCAGCACGCTGCGTTTTTCCCGCGCCTGGGCCGCATCGATGGCACCGGCCTTGAGGTCGCCGTCGATACTCATCTGCTTGCCGGGCATGCCGTCCAGGGAAAAGCGCGCCGCCACTTCGGCGACCCGTTCCGAGCCTTTGGTGATCACGATGAACTGGACAATGGTGACGATGGAAAAAATGACGAAACCCACCACCAGGCTTTCGCCGATCACGAAGTCACCGAACGATGCGATGATCTCGCCGGCATCAGCCTGGCTGAGAATCAGCCGGCTGGTGCTGATCGACAGCGCCAGGCGGAACAAGGTCGTCAACAGCAGCAGCGCCGGGAACGTCGAGTAGCTGAGGATACGTTCGATGTAGAACGAGCCCATGAACACCAGCAACGAGATGACGATGTTCAAGCCGATGAGAAAATCCACCAGCACCGTCGGCAGGGGAATGATCAGCATGGCGATGATCATCACCATCAAGGTGAGGATCAGCAGCTCCGGGCGCGCGCTGACATTGCGCAGGAACACGTTGAGCATTCAGGCCTGGCTCCGGGACAAGATCATGGGCGGCCACCGGGCAGTCGCTGCTCGATGAGTTCGTGGGCATAGGCGACGTCGGCCAGGCGGGTGAACTGGATGGCCAGGCGTTGTGGCGCCTCTTCATCGGCAAACAGCGGCGTCGGCAATTGCAGGCTGAGCCGACGCACGGCCTGTAACACTGTCGAACGCTCCCGGTGGGCACTGAGCAACACACCTTCTCCCAACGCCCCAAGCAACAACTGGTCGAGGTCATCGGGATAGGTCAACACGCCGAACAGGAACACCAGCCAATCGGCCTCATGGGGGTTGTGCCGACAGAGCAGTGCATCGCCGAGCACGGCGCCGATAAACAGCGCATCGGCCGAGCGCAGGCGCTTGAGGTCGGTGACCCGGCTCAACAATTGGCCGAACTCGACGCGCGAGCAACTGGGGTCCTGGGCGCCGATATCGGTGAGCAGCGCCGCTTCGATAAAGGCCAGCACATTCGTGCGCTGTGCCGGACCGTACAGGGCAATCCAGTCCTGGTAGCAACTGAGCGAGCCTTCGTCGGACTCGAGGAAATCCCGGTAGGTCTCGCGCAGCAGACCGGCCCGCACCGCCATGCTCCTGCCGAACAACCTGGCCTTGAGCGCCGCGTTGATCCCGGCGTTCATGCGCTTGGGCGAGCCTTGGGCAACCACCGTCTGCAAGAGTGTTTCCAGGCGCTGGCGGGTGCGGCTTTCCAGGTTGCGGCGGCGCAACAACGCCCGCAGCACCAACGCCAGGTCGCTGTCATCGGGGAACAGGCTGCGCGCCATTTGCAGCAACCAGGCCACGGGCTTGTCCGCCAGCCGCGCCAAGCTCAGCACCTGTCGTGCCTTGGGCACGGTGTCGTCCTCGAGCACGCGCTCGAAGGTGTCGGTCAGTGTCTCGGACTTGAGCTCGAACAAGCGTCGGCCACGGAACTGCGTCAGCGCCGCCGACAGCTCGTCGCTGATCTGCACGATGCGCTGCGCCACCGCCGCCGTTGCGCTGTCGTCCAGCGCCGCCTCGGCGTCGACTTGCGGTTGCGGATGCTCGGCGGCCTTCTCGGCATTCAACCGCGCCTGGGCGGCCCGGCCACCGCTGGAAACCGGTGGCAGGATCATTGCTCTGACATCCGGAAATACATTCGACGTACACGCTCGTGCTGCTCGGGGCTCAGCAACGGCATACCCGACTCCACGGGTTCAAGAGCGTCGCGGATCTCCTTGGGCTGGATCAAGAACACCCGCACTGTGTTCGCCGAGCGGCTCTGGCGATAGCTGAACAAGCGGCCTATCCACGGAATCGATCCCAACACCGGCACGCGTCCGATCTGCTCACCATGGTCATCACGGGTGAAGCCGCCCACCAGCAGGCTCTTGCCCTGGGGCACCCGCGCCACGGTACTGATGCGGGTACGACCGACCGTCGGCAACGCACTCTGTTGCTCACCCCGGCCGGGGTTCTCGACTTCGTTGCCGTCCTCGATGTTGAGCGACATCTCGATCTCGTCCGCCTGGGCGAAACGCGGCAGTACGCTGACCAGCGTGCCGTAGGTGATGTGCTGCAGGTCAACGCTGCGCTCCCCCACCAGCGGGGCGTAGAACGTGCGGTTGTTGTCGAAGATCGCCGGCACGTTCTCTTGCGTCAGGATCACCGGTCGCGAGACCACGTTCGCCCGGTGGGTGCGCTCCAGCGCCATGACCTGGGTCACGAACGAGGCGCCGTCGAGGGTGGTGGCCGAACCGGCGTTGAGCGAGGCGCTGAATTGCCCGCCCGATTTCACCGCACCCTGCCAGTTGATACCCAACTGATTGAGTTCGTCCTTGTGCAGGTCGATGATCCACAGCGACAACTCGACATGGCGTTTCGGCGTGTCCAGGGCATTGACCAGGTTCTCGATAAAGCGCACCTGCTCGGGCAGCCCCTTGACCAGCAGGCTGTTGGTGTCCGGGTAGGCCACCACACGAATGTTGCCGGCGGCCACCTCGCGCGCAATGATTCGCGGTGCCGTCGGGTCCTGGTCCGAAGAGCTGTTCGCCAGGCCTTCGAGGGGAAACACCGGCATCGCGCCTCGTGGCTGCTGGGTGGAAGGTTGGGCCACCGTTGGCTCGACCTGCTGCTTCTCGCCGCGCAACAGCGCTTCGATCACGGTGGCCAGCCCGGGGATGGTCACCTTGTCGTCACGCAGCTCATATTTACGGTCGCTGACGAAGGTGTTGCGCACATGGATGACGCCAATCTGCTGCTTGCCCAGCAACAGTTCCGAGCGCTGGTTGTCCATCAACCCGGCCGCTTGCACCACCAGGTCGACATACATCGGCGGGCCCGACACATGGAAGGTCCGCAAACCGTCGTGGCGCAGCGGATAACGCGCATCGTGCAAGCCCGAACGCCCCAGGAACGCCTGGAGCTTGGCGACGGTCAGGGTCTGCAGCGACATCATCGCGCTCTTGATTTCCGAGGCGTCATACAAATAGATCGCCTGGCCATCGCTGTACCAGATCAACCCCATCTGTGCGCTGACTCGCTCGAACGTCCGTTGCGGCGTGCGCAGGTCGAACGTACCGCCAATGCGCTTGGCCGCCGCGGCCTTGCTGACGATCACCGGCTTGCCCAATGACCCGGACAGTTCGCTGAAAAAGGTCCGCGCGCTCTGTTCCCGGGCCTCGAAGGTGTAGACATCGGCCGCGACGACAACGGGTGCGAACAGCCACCCGCTGCTCAAGCAGAGGCAAAACAGGACCGGGGATAACAAACGAGGGGGCATCGGTTCACTTGCCTGGCAGGTAGGTGATATCGGCCAGACTGCTGGGTGCGAAACCCACCAGCTCGCGGATTTCCTTGGAGAAGTGGGACGAGGAGGCGAAGCCGAACTCCAGCGCGACATCGGTCAGCGAGCCGCCCTGAAGGCTCATGTTCAACAGCGCCTGGGCCGTGCGCCAGCCGCGCAAGGCCGGTTTGGCGGCAGAGCCCAGGGCTTGGCGACAGAGCCTGCGAAAGTGCGAAACCGATACGCCGTAGCGTTGCGCCAGCGTGTTCAGTTTTTCGCTGTGGGTGCCTTGCTCCAGAAGGAAACGCACGAGCCCGTAGCTCTCGTGATGACGCAGCAGGTGGGCGACCGCGTGATAGGCCGGCGTGCCGCTCATCGCTTGGCCGATGTACCAGCGTTCGAGCCGTTGCGGCGAGCGGACGGTTTCCCCCGCCACCGGCAACAGGGCCCATGGCTCCGCGTGCAGCCGTTGCCCGGCATCCACCAGGGCATCGCTCATGTCCAGGAACGCCTGCAGCTTGACCAGCGTCGCTTCGCAAACCGGCGTGACATGCAACTCGCCGCCACTCAAGCGCAGCGAATCGCTCTGCACCACCACCCCCTCCCAACCGACGGGCAGGCAGTGGCTGCGGCCCAACCGCCCGGCGCTCAGTTGAACCGGGGCCCGGGCCACGCGCAGGTGCAGCACGCGTTCACCCAGATCGGGCAATGCCGTGGCGCGAATTGTTGTGTCCTGCATACGGTCCCCTTTGCTGCCTGGCGTTGGAAGGACCGACAGGATGAAAGACACGACGCCTGGAATCTTGATGGAAAGGTGATGAGGGCCGGCTGGCATATGCCTTGCACCATTACTGCTCATCGGCGCCGGTGCCAAAGGCCAAATGAGTGCCAGACTGATTAAGTGGAAGGTGAAGCGCGATGAATGAAGTTCCAGCCAACCCCCTGGCCTGGGTCAACGGCAGCGATGCCCCGGAAAAGAGCGCGGTCAATCTCGGGTTCATGGCCTTGAGCGACTGTGCCCCCGTGGTGGTGGCCGCCACCCAGGGCTTCGCCCAGCCCTACGGCCTGACCCTAAACCTCAAGCGCCAAGCCTCCTGGGCCAACCTGCGCGACAAGCTGGTCAGCGGTGAAATCGATGCCGCCCACAGCCTGTATGGGCTGATCTATGCGGTGCACCTGGGCATCGGCGGGGTCGCACCGACCGACATGGCCGTGCTGATGGGGCTGAACCAGAACGGCCAGAGCATCAACCTGTCCCATGGCTTGCAGGCCCAAGGCGTGACCAGTCCTGAAGCACTGGAACGGCACGTGCACCAAACTCGCCCGAAACTGACCTTCGCCCAGACTTTCCCCACCGGCACCCACGCCATGTGGCTCTATTACTGGCTTGCCGCCCAAGGCATCCACCCGTTGTCGGACGTCGACAGCGTGGTGGTGCCGCCGCCGCAGATGATTGCGCACCTGAAAGCCGGGCGCATCGACGGTTTTTGCGTCGGCGAGCCCTGGTGCGCCAGCGCGGTGAAGCAGAACCTCGGTTTTACCCTGGCGGCCACCCAGACCATCTGGCCCGACCACCCGGAAAAAGTCCTGGGCTGCACCCGTGCGTTCGTCGAGCAATACCCCAATACCGCCCGGGCCTTGGTGATGGCGATCCTCGAAGCCAGCCGCTTCATCGAACAAAGCAGCGAAAACCGTCGCAGCACCGCACAACTGTTGACTGCACCCGAATACCTCGACGCCCCGCTGGACTGCATCGAGCCGCGCCTGCTGGGCATCTATGCCGACGGCTTGGGCAACAGTTGGCAGGATCCCCACGCCATGCGCTTTCATGGCAACGGCGAGGTGAACCTGCCGTACCTGTCCGACGGCATGTGGTTCATGACCCAGTTCCGGCGTTGGGGCCTGCTGCGCGAAGACCCGGATTACCGGGTCGTGGCCCGCGAAGTCCAGCAGCTCAAGCTGTACCGTGAAGCCTGCGCGGCGCTGGATATCGCCTCCCCGCGCCAGGACATGCGCAGCAGCCAACTGATCGACGGCACCACCTGGGACGGCTCGGATCCGGCCGGATACGCTCGCAGCTTCAAACTGCACGCCTTGAGCGATGCGGCTCCCCTTCTCGCCAGCCGCTGACAGGAGCCACGACCATGCTGCGTATCCTGCTGATCAACGACACCGCGAAAAAAGTTGGTCGCCTCAAGGCAGCCCTGATTGAAGCCGGGTTCGAAGTCATCGACGAATCCGGCCTGACCATCGACCTGCCCGCGCGCGTCGAAACGGTGCGTCCGGACGTGATCCTGATCGATACCGAGTCACCCGGGCGCGATGTGATGGAGCAAGTGGTGCTGGTCAGTCGCGACCAGCCACGACCGATCGTCATGTTTACCGACGAGCACGACCCCAATGTGATGCGCCAGGCGATCAAGTCGGGCGTCAGCGCCTACATCGTCGAAGGCATCCACGCCGCGCGCCTGCAACCGATCCTCGACGTGGCCATGGCCCGCTTCGAAAGCGACCAGGCCCTGCGCGCCCAACTCCTGGCCCGAGACCAGCAACTGGCCGAACGCAAGCGCATCGAACTGGCCAAGGGCATGCTGATGAAGATGAAGGAGTGCAACGAAGAACAGGCCTACACCCTGATGCGCCGCCAGGCCATGAGCCGCCAGCAGAAACTGATCCAGGTGGCGGAGCAGATCATTGCCATGAATGAGCTGCTGGGCTGAAAGCCTTGTAGCGCCTGCCTTGCCCCCATCGCGATCAGGCTCGCTCCCACAGGTTCGGAGAACACCTCTGATCCCATCGTGGGAGCGAGCTTGCTCGCGATAGCGGTTTTGCATCCAACATCAATATCGACTGATCCACCGTCATCGCGAGCAGGCTCGCTCCCACATGGGCTCCGGGGTGAACTCCATATTAGTGACCCCCACCGATCCATTGTGGGAGCGAGCCTGCTCGCGATAGGCCTCCCCCCAATCGCCCAGGTTGGCACAGATCTCGCTTAAGCAAACCCACAGGTAACCAACGGCGGTTGCCCCACCTACGACAAAGACGTCGCACACCCTTCTTGCCTCTCTGGCGATCCGGGTTGCGGCGTTTTTTTGTTTTGGCCCTTCGGGACCGGTGGTGCGACCACAGACGGCGCACTGCTCAAAGCACTGACTCATTTCTCGAGACTTTTACAGCTGAGGTGCGCGATGAATTCAAGCTTCTGGAAATCCGGCCATACCCCGACACTGTTCGCGGCCTTCCTCTACTTCGACCTGAGCTTCATGGTCTGGTACCTGCTCGGCCCACTGGCGGTACAGATCTCTGCCGACCTGCACCTGACCACCCAGCAACGCGGCCTGATGGTCGCGACGCCGATCCTGGCCGGCGCCGTGCTGCGCCTGTTCATGGGCCTGCTGGCCGACCGGATCTCACCAAAAACCGCCGGCATGGTGGGCCAGGTGATCGTGATCAGTGCGCTGTTTTGCGCCTGGAAACTGGGCATCCACAGCTACGAACAAGCGTTGCTGCTGGGCCTGTTCCTGGGCGTGGCCGGTGCTTCGTTCGCCGTGGCCCTGCCGCTGGCGTCCCAGTGGTATCCGCCACAGCATCAAGGCAAGGCGATGGGCATCGCCGGTGCCGGTAACTCGGGCACCGTGCTCGCGGCGCTGATAGCACCGGTCATGGCCGTGGCCTTCGGCTGGACCAATGTGTTCGGCTTCGCGCTGATCCCCCTGGTGCTGACCTTGGTGCTCTTCGCCTGGCTGGCCAAGAACGCCCCCGAGCGGCCAAAAACCAAATCCATCGCCGACTACCTCAAGGCCCTGGGCGACCGTGACAGCTGGTGGTTCATGTTCTTCTACAGCGTGACCTTCGGCGGTTTCATCGGCCTGGCCAGCGCCCTGCCCGGCTACTTCAACGACCAATACGGCCTGAGCCCGGTCACCGCCGGCTACTACACCGCCGCCTGCGTCTTCGGTGGCAGCCTGATGCGTCCATTGGGCGGCGCCCTGGCGGACCGCTTCGGCGGCATCCGCACCTTGCTGGGCATGTACACCGTAGCAGCCGTCTGCATCGCCGCGGTGGGCTTCAACCTGCCGAGCTCCTATGCGGCCCTGGCCCTGTTCGTCTGCACCATGCTCGGTTTGGGGGCGGGCAACGGCGCGGTGTTCCAACTGGTGCCACAACGCTTCCGTCGCGAGATCGGCGTAATGACCGGGCTGATCGGCATGGCCGGTGGCATCGGCGGCTTCGTCCTGGCAGCGGGCATGGGCGCGATCAAGCAGAGCACCGGCAGCTATCAACTGGCACTGTGGTTGTTCGCCAGCCTCGGTGTCCTGGCCTGGTTCGGCCTGCACGGCGTCAAGCGTCGCTGGAGAACCACCTGGGGTTCGGCAGCTGTCACCGCTGCTCGGGTATAACCTCTAACCATGAGCCTGCAACTGAGTTTCGCCGAAGCCAGTGCCATCGGCCCGCGGGAAGAAAACCAGGACGCCCTGCGCCTGGTCACCCCCGCCCCGGCCCTGGCCGCCAGCAAGGGTTACCTGTTCGCCATCGCCGACGGCGTGAGCCAATGCGCCGATGGCGGACTGGCCGCCCGTTCGACCTTGCAGGCGTTGGCCCTGGACTACTACTCCACGCCGCAAACCTGGGGCGTGGCCCAGGCGCTGGACCGGCTGTTGCTGGCCCAGAATCGCTGGCTGCAAGCCAACGGTGGCGGGCAACCGCTGCTCACCACCGTCAGCGCCCTGGTCCTGCGGGGCCGGCGCTTCACCCTCGCGCATGTCGGCGATTGCCGGGTCTACCGCTGGCATGCCGATCATCTGCAACGGGTCAGTGAAGATCACGTCTGGGAACAGCAAGGCATGCAACATGTGCTCAAGCGCGCCCTGGGGCTGGATCAACACCTGATCCTCGACTTCCTCGACGGTGAACTGCGCACCGACGAAACCTTCGTGCTGCTCAGCGACGGCGTCTGGGCGGTCCTGGGGGACACGGCCATCGCCGGCATCCTGCGCGACCAGACGGACCTGGACCTTGCGGCCCAGACCCTGGTCAACGCCGCGCACCTGGCCGGCAGCCAGGACAACGCCAGTGCCTTGCTGGTGCGGGTCGATGCCGTGGGCGAAGCCAGCATCGGTGATGCCCTGATCCAGTTGCAGCAATGGCCCCTGCCACCTGCGCTGAAACCGGGCCAGGTGTTCGAGGGCTGGCAGATTGAAAGCCTGCTCGGCCACAGCCAACAATCGTTGCTCTACCGGGTACACGATGGCCAGGGGCAGCCCTGGCTGCTAAAAACCCTGCCCGTGCATCTACGGGACGACACACGGGCCGCACAGGCCTTGCTCTCGGAAGAATGGTTTCTCAAACGCGTCGCCGGGCGGCAGTTCCCCGAGGTCCATGGCGTTCCCCAGCGCCAGCATTTGTACTACGTGATGCGGGAATATCCGGGGGCAACCCTGGCCGAGCGGTTCAACCAGGGCGGGCCACTACCTCTGGCCCAGTGGCTGGACCTGGCGCAGCGACTGGTGCGGGCGGTGGGCCTGCTGCATCGACGGCAGATCTACCACCGCGACATCAAGCCGGAAAACCTGCACTTGGGCGCCGACGGCGAATTGCGCTTGCTGGACTTTGGGCTGGCGTACTGCCCGGGCCTGTCCGAGGACCAGGCCAACGTCTTGCCCGGCACCCCCAGCTACATCGCCCCGGAAGCTTTCGGCGGCACCGCGCCAACGGCGCAACAGGATTTGTATGCCGTCGGCGTGACCTTGTACTTCCTGCTGAGCGGGCACTATCCCTACGGCGAAATCGAAGCCTTCCAACGCCCGCGCTTTGGCGTGCCAGTCAATGCCAGCCGCTATCGGCCGGACCTGCCCGAATGGCTCGGACAAAGCCTGGAACGCGCCGTCGCGGCCGATCCGGAGCAGCGTTTTGAGACGGCCGAGGAATGGTTGTTGTTGCTGGAACAGGGCGAGCGCCGCAGCTTGAGCGTCAGGCCCAGGCCGTTGCTGGAAAGGGAGCCACTGAAGGTCTGGCGGACGTTGGCGCTGGTGTCGTTGGTGGTGAATATTGTGCTGTTGTTCCTGGTGTTTCATCGCTGAAATCCGGTTGCTCGCGATGGCGGCCCGCCCGCCACTACAAGGCTATCGGCTGCCACGCGCCATTACCGGGCAACACGCTTTGATTCGGTGCAATAAATCCTTCCCCGACTCGCTCAACCGGCCCGCTGTTCAATAAATCCGCACCCTCGAGACAGTTGGCACAACCACTGCATAATCCCTTTCAACAGACATAAGGCAACGCCTCCAACGATGAAGGCGGTGCTTCCCGAGAGAACGGGACCAGGACAAAGGCGTCCTCGCTAGCTTGCTAGCGGGACGCCTTTTTTTGTTTTCGTAAAAATGACCGAGCCAGTCCGATCGCTGTGATGACACGGACATGCGCTTGCGGAGAACCCTGATGAAGAAACTCAAACTGGTGATGATCGGCAACGGCATGGCCGGGGTTCGAACCCTCGAGGAACTGCTCAAGCTGAGCAACGAGCTGTACGACATCACAGTGTTCGGCGCCGAGCCCCACACCAACTACAACCGCATCCTGCTCTCGCCGGTGCTGGCCGGTGAGCAGACGTTCGAAGAGATCGTGCTCAACGACCTGAGCTGGTACCAGGACAACAACATCAAGTTGCTGCTCAACCGTAAGGTGGTGGAAATCGACCGGGTCAAGCGCCGGGTCATCGCCGAAGACGGCAGCGAAGCCGAATACGACCGCCTGCTCATCGCCACCGGCTCCACACCCTTCATCCTGCCGATTCCTGGCAACACCCTGGACGGCGTGATCGGCTACCGCGACATCGCCGACACCCAGGCGATGATCAACACCGCCAAGACTCACAAGCATGCGGTGGTGATCGGCGGTGGCTTGCTCGGCCTGGAAGCAGCCAACGGCTTGAAACTGCGGGGCATGGACGTGACCGTGGTGCACCTGGGCGAATGGCTGCTGGAGCGGCAACTGGACAAAACCAGCGGCCAACTGCTGCAGGCCGCCCTGGAGAATCGTGGCCTGAAATTCCGCCTCTGCGAACAAACCCAGGCCCTGCACGATGCCGGCAATGGCCGGGTCGGCTCGGTCCAGTTCAAGAACGGCGACATTATCCCCGCCAATCTGGTGGTGATGGCCGCCGGCATCCGTCCCAATACCGAACTGGCGGAAAAATCCGGCATCCCGTGCAACCGCGGGATCCTGGTCAACGACACGATGCAAACCTACGACCCGCGCATCTACGCCATCGGTGAATGCGCCAGCCACCGCGGCACCGCCTACGGCCTGGTGGCGCCGTTGTTCGAACAGGCCAAGGTCTGCGCCAACCACCTCGCGCAACTGGGCTTCGCCACTTACAAGGGGTCGGTCACCTCGACCAAATTGAAAGTCACCGGCATCGACCTGTTCTCCGCTGGCGACTTCATGGGCGGCGAAGGCACCGAGACCATCACCCTTTCCGACCCCATCGGCGGCGTCTACAAAAAACTGGTGATCAAGGATGACGTGCTGGTCGGCGCCTGCCTGTACGGCGACACCGCAGACGGCGGCTGGTATTTCCGCCAGATCCGTGAAAACCACGGCATCAGCGAAATCCGCGATCACCTGATGTTTGGAGAAAACGCCCTCGGCGACGTAGGCCACCAGGGCCAGGACAAAGCCATGAGCATGGCCGACACCGCCGAAGTCTGCGGCTGCAACGGCGTGTGCAAAGGCACCATCGTCAAGGCGATCCAGGAACACGGGCTGTTCAGCGTCGATGACGTGAAAAAACACACCAAAGCCGCCAGCTCCTGCGGCTCCTGCGCCGGCCTGGTGGAGCAGATCCTGATCAACACCGTCGGCGGCGCGGCGGACGTCAAGCCGAAAAGCGAAAAAGCCATCTGCGGTTGCAGCGACCTCAACCATGGCCAGATCCGCCAGGCGATCCGCGACCAGCATTTGCTGACCATCGCCGGGACCATGAGCTACCTGAACTGGCGCACCCCCAACGGCTGCGCCACCTGCCGCCCGGCGTTGAACTACTACCTGATTTCCACCTGGCCCGGCGAAGCCCACGACGACCCGCAGTCGCGCCTGATCAACGAACGCGCCCACGCCAACATCCAGAAAGACGGCACCTACTCCGTGGTCCCGCGGATGTGGGGTGGCGTGACCAACCCTTCGGAACTGCGCCGCATCGCCGACGTGGCCGACAAATACAACGTACCCATGGTCAAGGTCACCGGCGGCCAACGCATCGATTTACTGGGGATCAAGAAGCAGGACCTGCCCGGCGTGTGGAAAGACCTCGACATGCCGTCCGGCCACGCCTACGGCAAGTCCATCCGCACGGTGAAGACCTGCGTGGGCAGCGAGTTCTGTCGCTTCGGCACGCAGAACTCCACCCAATTGGGCATCGAGCTGGAGCACGACCTGTTCAACATGTGGTCGCCGCACAAAGTGAAACTGGCCGTCTCCGGTTGCCCACGCAACTGCTCGGAAGCCGGCATCAAGGACGTCGGCATTATTGGCGTCGACTCCGGCTGGGAGATGTACATCGGTGGCAACGGCGGGATCAAAACCGAGGTCGCCGAGTTTTTCGTCAAGCTCAAGACTGCCGAAGAAGTGCGTGAATACAACGGCGCCTTCCTGCAGTTGTACCGCGAGGAAGCCTTCTACCTCGAACGCACCGTGCATTACATGCAGCGGGTCGGCATGGAGCACATCAAGAAAACCGTGCTGGAAGATTCGCAACGACGCAAAGCGCTCCATGAGCGGTTGAAGTTTTCCCTGTCGCTGGAGCAAGACCCCTGGAAACAACGCCTGGAACAGCCTCAGTTGAAGAAAGAGTTTGAGGTCATCCCCGTGAAAAACCTGGAGGTGCCGGCATGAACTGGCTGGATATCTGCGCACTGGAAGACATCAATATCCTCGGTTCGCGCATCATCAATGGCCCGAAAGGCGATATCGCGGTTTTTCGTACCAGCGACGATGAAGTGTTCGCACTCGATGATCGTTGCCCGCACAAGGGTGGCCCATTGTCCCAAGGGTTGGTCTACGGCAAGCGCGTGGCCTGCCCGCTGCACAACTGGCAGATCGACCTGGAAACCGGCCAGGCCCAGGCCCCGGACGTGGGCTGCGCCCATCATCATTCGGCCCGGGTCGAGAACGGCCGGGTGCAACTGGCACTGCGGGACGCAAGCTGATGAACCGCCAGACCACTGCCTCGACCTGCTGTTATTGCGGGGTCGGTTGCGGCGTCCTGATCGAGCATGACGGCGAGCGTATCCTCGGTGTCAGCGGCGATCCTGCCCATCCGGCCAACTTTGGCAAACTGTGCAGCAAGGGCTCCACCCTGCACCTGACCGGCGACCTCGCCGCGCGCGCCCTCTACCCCGAACTGCGCCTGGGCAAAGGCCTGGCCCGGGGCCGCACAGACTGGGACAGCGCCCTGGATCACGCTACCAGTGTCTTCGCCGAGACCATCGCCGAGCACGGCCCCGACAGCGTGGCGTTCTACATCTCCGGCCAATTGCTGACCGAGGATTACTACGCCTTCAACAAGCTCGCCCGAGCATTGGTGGGCACCAACAACATCGACAGCAATTCGCGGCTGTGCATGTCCTCCGCCGTGGTGGGCTACAAGCGCAGCCTCGGCGCCGATGCTCCACCTTGCAGTTACGAAGACCTGGAGTTGAGCGACTGCGTGATGATCGTCGGCAGTAACATGGCCTACGCCCATCCCATCCTCTTTCGCCGCCTCGAAGAGGCCAAATCCCGCCGGCCGCAGATGAAAGTCATCGTCATCGACCCCCGGCGCACCGACACTTGCGACCTGGCAGACCTGCACCTGGCGATCCTGCCGGGCACCGACGTCGCCTTGTTCCATGGGATTTTGCACCTGCTGCTGTGGGAAGACTGGGTCGACCGCGACTTCATCAAGGCCCACACCGAAGGCTTGGCGGAGTTGAAGAACCTGGTGCGCGATTACACCCCGAGCATGGTCGCCCAGCTGTGCGGCATCCGTGTTGAACAACTGCATCAGTGCGCCGAATGGGTCGGCACGTCGCCGAGCTTCCTGTCGTTGTGGTGCATGGGTTTGAACCAGTCCACCGCCGGTAGCGCGAAAAACAGCGCCCTGATCAACCTGCACCTGGCCACCGGGCAGATCGGCCGGCCCGGTGCGGGACCGTTCTCGCTGACCGGTCAACCCAACGCCATGGGCGGACGGGAAACCGGCAGCCTGTCGAACCTGCTGCCGGGCCATCGCGAAGCCGCCAACCCGGAGCATCGTGCCGAAGTCGCCCACTACTGGGGCGTCGAGCAACTGCCCGCCACCACTGGCTTGAGCGCCATCGAGCTGTTCGAGCAGGTTCGCAGCGGCAAGATCAAGGCCTTGTGGGTCGCCTGCACCAACCCTGCCCAATCGATGCCGGACCAGACCGCAGTACGTGAAGCCCTGCAAACCTGCCCGTTCGTGGTGTTGCAGGAAGCTTTCCGGACCACCGAAACCGCCGCATTTGCCGACCTGCTGCTGCCAGCAGCCAGTTGGGGCGAGAAAGAAGGTTCGGTGACCAACTCTGAACGGCGCATTTCCCACGTCCGTCGGGCCATTGGCGCACCGGGTGAAGCACGGCCGGACTGGGCAATCACCGTGGATTTCGCACAACGCCTGGAAAAGCGCCTGCGCCCGGGTCAATCCAGCCTGTTCGCCTTTGAAACCCCGGCCCAGTTGTTCGATGAATACAAACAGCTGACTCGTGGCCGCGACCTGGACCTGTCCGGCATCAGTCATGCCCTGATCGACCAACTCGGCCCTCAGCAATGGCCGTTCCCGGACGGCGCCACGGTCGGGACCGCGCGCCTGTACATGGACCGGATTTTTCCTACTGACAGCGGCCGGGCGCGTTTTGTGGCCGACCCCTATCGCGCCGCCAAGGAACTGCGTGACGCCCGCTACCCATTGACCCTGAACACCGGCCGCTTACGGGACCAATGGCACGGCATGAGCCGTACCGGTACCGCCGCGCAGTTGTTTGGTCATGTGAACGAAGCGGTACTCAGCCTGCATCCCGACGAACTGCTCCGGCATCGCCTGCAAGCGGGCGACCTGGTCAACCTCAAGAGCCGTCGCGCCAGCGTGATCGTGGCCGTCGACAGCGACGACAGCGTGCGCCCCGGCCAGGCGTTCCTGCCCATGCACTGGGGCGACCGGTTCCTCAAGGGGGGGGTCAATGCCCTGACGCAACCGGCCTTCGACCCCTTGTCGAAACAGCCGGAACTCAAGCACAGCGGTGTGCGCCTGGAACCGGTGGACCTGCCTTGGCAGCTTTTCGCCTTGATTGAAGGCGATGTTCAACAGCATTTGGAGACTCTACGCCCCCTGTGCGAGAGGTTTTCCTACGTCAGCCTGAGCCTGACTGGCCGTGAGCGGCCCGCGTTGCTGATTCGCGCAGCCAGTGCCATCGCGCCCGATCCGCAACTGCTCCAGGCCATCGACGAACAATTGAGCCTGATCGAGGGTCCGGTGTTGGCTTATGACGATCCGCGTCGCTCTATCGGTAAACGGGTGCGCATCGAAAACGGCCGCATCACCGCCATTCGCCTGGCCGGCGAAACCCTGGCCCGGCACTGGCTGCAGAACCTGTGGCTGGAAGGTCGTGCCGATGAACAACTGCGGCGCTGGCTGCTGGCGCCTTTGAGCGCGCCGCCGGGCAATGTCGGCGCCGCAACGGGTGGCAGTAAAACGCTGTGCAACTGCATGAACGTGAGCCAGCGTGCGATCTGCGCCGGCATTGAGCGGGGCCTGGACTTGCAGGGGCTCAAACAGGAGTTGGGCTGTGGCACGCAATGCGGTTCCTGCGTACCGGAAATCAAGCGTCTGCTGGTTGCCACTGCGCAACCGCTGGCGGCTATCTCGTGAGGAAAAACACTATGAACGCAAAAGTCTGGCTGGTGGGCGCAGGTCCCGGTGATCCTGAATTGCTGACCCTCAAAGCCGTGCGCGTCCTGGGCGAGGCCGACGTGGTGTTGATCGATGATCTGGTCAACGCCGCGGTGCTGGAGCATTGCCCCGATGCGCGCATCATTGCCGTGGGCAAGCGCGGCGGCTGCCGCTCCACGCCCCAGGCCTTCATCCATCGCCTGATGCTGCGTTATGCCCGCCAGGGCAAATGCGTGGTGCGTCTCAAGGGCGGCGACCCCTGCATCTTCGGCCGCGGCGGTGAAGAAGCGCAGTGGCTGCGCGAGCACGGTGTCGAAGTGGAGATGGTCAATGGCATCACCGCCGGCCTCGCGGGGGCGACCCAGTGCGATATTCCACTGACCCTGCGCGGGATTGCCCGGGGCGTGACGCTGGTGACGGCCCACACCCAGGACGGCAGCAGCCTGAACTGGCAAGCCCTGGCGCAAAGCGGAACCACCCTGGTGGTGTACATGGGCGTGGCGAAGCTGAGCGAGATTCGTGAGCAATTGCTGGCCGGCGGCCTGGCGGCGGACACACCCGTGGCCATGATCGAAAACGCCTCCCTGCCCCACCAGCGTGACTGCCGCAGCGACCTGGCCTCGATGGAAGCCGATGCCAGCACCTTTCAACTCAAGAGCCCGGCGATCCTGGTGATTGGCGCAGTGGCTGGCGCGGCTGAACTCGCCGCCTCCCCGCCGGCCTGGGCCCAGGTTTCAGCCCTCTGACATACACCCCCTACCAATGTGTGCGAGTACGACTGGGAGAGACAGGTCGGCTGGAAGGCCGCCTCGCGAGCAAGCTTTGCTCCCACAGATCGGATGGGTGTACGATCGGGAGAGCCAGGTCGGCTATAAGGCCGCCTCGCGGTGGACGTTGATCTGGGGCGCCCCGTTAACCACGCTGGCCGAACGCAGGTATTGCGTAGTGGGCATCCCGGCATGGATGCCGGGATAGCCGCGCTGGGCCATGGATGGCCCTTCGCGGCGGCCCACGGAGCAATGCCTGCGTTCGGGCATGCCGAGCCTAGGCGAGGCACCGAGTGGTGGGGCAGAAGCGTTTTGCTTACTTTTGCGCTTCTCAAAAGTGAGCCGCCGTCAGGGCGGAACCCTAAGTGGCCGTTACCGCGAAAATGGATATGTACCCGGTCAACAAAACCCTGGCCGGCTGCGAGGCCGCCATCGCGAGCAAGCTCGCTCCCACAGGTTCAGTGTTCCAGCCCTGAGTCATAAATCCCAGGCAAAGAAAAGCCCGGCCTAGGCCGGGCTCTTCCAAAGCTGTGGGCTAATTACTTAGCTTGAGCTTCAACCTGCGCTTCTACGCGACGGTTAACTGCACGACCAGCTTCAGTGGCGTTGTCAGCAACTGGGCGGGATTCGCCGTAGCCAACAGACTGAACGCGGGACGATTCAACACCGTACTGGTTGGTCAGAACTTGCTTAACGGCGTTTGCACGACGCTCAGACAGCTTCTGGTTGTAAGCGTCAGGACCGACGGAGTCAGTGTGACCTTCAACAGTGGTGCTGGTGGATGGATACTGATTCATGAAGTCAGCCAGGTTCTTGATGTCGCCGTAGCTGTTTGGCTTGACAACCGACTTGTCGAAGTCGAACTTCACGTCCAGCTCAACACGTACGACTTCAGCAACAGCTGGGCAGCCATCAGCATCAACGGTTACGTTGGCTGGGGTGTCAGGGCACTTGTCGACGTTGTCGCACACGCCATCGTTGTCGCTGTCGGAGCAGACTTCAGCCGGTGCTGGAACTGGAGCAGCAGCAGGCTTGGAGCCGCCACCGAAGTTCACACCGATACCGACGCTTGGAGCCCACTCGGTGTCGCCCTGGTCGATGTTGTACTGAGCTTCAACGCCGGCACGGGCGTAGAAGTTCTCGGTGAAGTACAGCTTGGCGCCGCCACCAACGTTTGCGAAGGTGGAACGGTTGCGACCGTTGCTGCCATTCTGGTCGATGCTCTGGTCGGAGAAACCGGCAGAGACGTAAGGACGCAGCATGTCGCCTGGGTTGTTGAAGTGGTACAGGGCGTCCAGAGCAGTGTTCGCGCCTTTGACGTTGGTGCCGTCGTCAGTACGGGCGTTGTGCACTTCGTCGTAGGCCAGACGCAGTTCAACGTCGTCAGTCAGGAAGTAACCAACCGAACCGCCGAACAGGTTGCCGTTGTTCTTGAAGTTACGAGCACTGTCAAATTGTTCTTTCTTGGCAAAACCTTCGATTTCAACTGCGCCTTGGCCTTGTGCCAGAGCGCCAAACGAAGTGGCAGCAATCAAAGAACCAATGGCAAAGCCCAAGGTGTTTTTCAGTTTCATCCGTTAAATCCCCATCTGGTGATTGTGAAGCAGTCCCGCAAACCGGGGGACAACTCGGCGGCAAGTCTATCAGAACCTGCCTACACGTAAGAGATATTTGCGCCGAACTAAGTTTCAGCAATACCTGCAAATTTCTCACGCAATTTGTCTAGAGCACGCTTGTAACGCATTTTTGTCGCGCTCAAACCCATATGCATTATGTCTGCGATCTCCTGGAATTCCAGCTCTGCGACAAATCGTAGCACCAGAATTTCCCGATCGATCGGGTTCACATAAACCAGCCAGCGATCAAGTCCACCCTTTTCCTCGGGCTTGGGCGCCTTATCTTCCGACGCTTCCTCGAGAGGGTCCAGGCTCAGCGCGTCCATCAAGCGACGCTTTCGCCGTTCCTTGCGATACTGCGTGATGCATTCGTTGTAGGTGATGCTATAAAGCCATGTCTTGAACTTCGATTTCCCCTCGAAGTTCTTCAGGCCATACAGCACCTTCAACATCACCTCCTGACAGACATCGTCAGCATCACGATCGTTCCCGAGATAACGCGCACAAACGTTAAATAAAGTTCTCTGGTAACGACGCATCAACTCTTCATAGGCACGCGTTACGTGAAACAGCTCCGTATGCGCGCGCGCGACCAACTCCTCATCGGAGAGATCACGGGGGTCGTAGCGCGTGGATAGCGATTGGGGTTTGTTCAAAACAAGTCGGGCCGACAGTCAAGGTCAATGTGCGCCGCAGCCTGCCGTATCGGGCATTTTGCGGCGGCATACATTAGCAGGGTTTGCCGGGTTAGCGGCTACTCACATGCTGCTCCAGCAGGATCCGATTGGAAAGCGACACCAACTCGCCCTCCTCGGTCAGCAATGTGGTCTTCACCGTGCCGATCTCTTCGATCTGGCCTTCGACCTCGCCAACACGCACTTGTTGCCCAACCTCGTACAATTCACGCACATAAATTCCCGCCAGAATCTGACCGGCGATTTCACGACTTCCCAATCCCATTGCCAGCGCAACCGCCAGACCAACGGTAATCAATACGATCACGATCACGTGGTTGAGCAGGTCGGTCTTGACCTCCAACTGGCTGATCGCCACCGAAATACTGATGATGATCACCAGGCCTTGGGCAATTCGCCCCACGCCAGCGGCATAGTCCAGCCCTACGCCTTCGGCCGCACCGCGCACCAGCCCGTTGGCCAGTTGCGCCAGCAGAACGCCGACCAACAACACCAGCGCAGCACCAAAAACCTTCGGCAAATACAGCGCAAGCATATCGAGCGTAGCCGAAACTCGCTCAAGGCCAAGGGATTCTGCAGCGGAAACCAGGAAAATCAGCAGTACGAACCAATACACGATCTTACCGACCAGGGTCGAGATCGGTACCTGGATGCCACCACGGGACAACAGCTTGGTCAGGCCCGTACCGCCCATCAGGCGATCAAGGCCCAGCTTGGCGAGCAGCTTGGACAGCAGCGTGTCCAGCAGCTTGGCCACGACAAAACCCAGCAACAGCACGACCAGCGCACCGAAAAGGTTCGGGATGAAGTTAGCGATTTTGGTCCATAACGCAGTCATTGCCGTGACGAGGCTCTGGGTCCAGAGATCAAGTTCCATATTCAATCAGCCTTATCAGCGGTGCGAGTAACAGGTTTACGGCGGGAAACCGGCGAGACATGGGCCGATCCGTTATTCAAGGCGATCATCAGCGCGGGCAACCAGCGGCCCAGCAGGCTGAACAGATCGCCTGCGCCGACCTGGCGGTTGGCGGTTTTCAGTACACGTCCCAGGCACGCATCGTCGTCCCGGCTGGACGGCGAAGCCTTGAGCATGTCGCGCAAAGACTGTTCGAACGGATCGTGCATACGCACCTCTCGTGATGTCTGTGGAAGACGCGATCAAATTTCGTCGGGTCACATGAAGCCCCATCACACCCAGCGCAAGCGGCGGAACAACCACCACTGCCCCAACGCCACGCAGATCATCAGCAGGCAGGCGACCATGAACCCGTAAGGGCTTGCGGAAAACGGAATGCCACCGACATTGATACCCAGAAGGCCGGTGAGAAAACTCATCGGCAGGAAGATCCCGGTGATGATACCGAAGCGGTACATGATGCGGTTCATGCGCACCGAAAGGCGCCGGTCTTCGGCCTCCAGCACAAGCCCCACACGCTCTCGGGTCAATTCCAGCTCCTCGAGGTAACGGGTCAGGCTGTTGTTCAATTCGTTCCAGTAATCGCCGTCATCGTCGCAAAACCATGGCAACTTAAGCCGCGTCATCTGGCCGAAGATGTCCCGCTGAGGGGCCAGGAATCGCTTGAGTCCGGCGGCCCGTCGACGGATGTGCAAAATGGCGTCGTGCTCGGGAGTATACCGTTCGTCGGTATCGAGTTTTTCTTCCTCGCCATCGACGTTTTCGCAGAGGCAGGTGACCAGTTCCTGCACTTTATTGGTGAGGTATTGCGCCATGTAGAGGATGAGTTCGGACGCCGTCGTCGGCCCCTTGCCCTCGGCCAGTTGCGCCAACAGTTCATCGGTGGCGCGCAACGGACGCAGGCGCAGGGAGATCACCCGCTGGGCGGACGCAAAGATCCGTACCGACACCATGTCTTCAGGCTCGGCGCCCGGGTTGAGATTGATCCCCCGAAGGAACAGCAGCAGCTCGGCATTGGGCAACGGCAGCAGCCGAGGCCGGGTGTTCTCTTCGAGCAGCAGATCGCAGTTGAATTCACTCAAGCCGCTGGATTTGCGCAGCCAGGTGTGGGTTTGCGGATGACTGCGATCCCAGTGCAGCCACAGGCTTTCATGGGCCTGCAGCTGCAAATCGTCGAGTTCGGTCCGGGTTATGGAACGCGCGCCACCTTTACCGTCCAGCACCAGGGCATGCACCAGCCCCCATTGCGCGTTTTCTTCCTCGAACATCCTCATCCCTTATGGCTTTGGTGCTTTATTCAGGCATTTTCAGCGGGCTTGGCGAAACGATCACGCCGTTATTGTCCGCATAGACATACTCGCCCGGGCGAAACGTCACACCGGCAAAGGTCACCGCCACATTGAGTTCGCCGACGCCGCGCCGGTCAGTCTTCATCGGGTGACTGGCCAGGGCTTGGACCCCGAGGTCCGTCTGGGCGATGATGTCGACGTCGCGGATGCAACCGTAGATCACCAGTCCTTCCCAGCCGTTTTTCGCGGCTTTTTCCGCCAGCATGTCCCCTAGCAGCGCCCGACGCAGGGAACCGCCACCGTCGACCACCAGCACCTTGCCGTTGCCCTGGAGCTCAACCTGCTCCTTGACCCGCGAGTTGTCCTCGAAGCACTTGATGGTCACGATTTCGCCGCCGAAGGAGTCGCGGCCGCCGAAATTGCTAAACATCGGCTCCAACACCTGCACCAGTTCCGGGTAGGCATCGCACAGGTCGGGCGTGAGGTAATGGTTCATCGAACAACTCCTGAAAGGCTGGAACGTCAGACTGAATGAGTAACCGTTTGTGACTGGAACCGCTTGAAGCGTCATATCTTAGCCGCAAGCAGACCAGAGCGAAATGCCCCTGTCAGAGGCTTTCGTTCAAACCGCCTCGGCCAGCGCGGGTGGGCTTTCCAGCAACGGCGCCTGCTGATCTTGCAGCCAACGCGCCACCAGAGGCCAGACCTCAGCCTGTGCGTCTTTGCTGACCAGCATCTCGACGTGGCCGAAATTGCCTTTGAAACCCTGCTCCTGGCCCAGGCAGACAAACTGCTTGTGCTCGGAACCGATCTGTTCGAAGAGCTTGCGGCACGCCCAGGTCGGGTCCTGGTGATCGCCCGCGGCACTCACCGCCAGCACCGGCAACTGGACATCGGCCAACCCGGCCCACCAGTTTTTCTCGGCATCGCCGAAACGTCCGAACAGCCCGTACCAACGCATGCTTTCCAGGGCCAGGCCGATGGGTTCGTCCTCGGGGCCGCGCTTGAGCCTTGAGCCGGACAATTGGGCAAAGCGCTTGAGGATGAAGCGGCTGCTCCACTCCACTGGCGGAATTTTCAGCGGCCAGTAGGTGCGGCTGACCTGGGTGCCGAAAAACGCCGCCGAAGCCACCGCAGGTTCGCCCAGGTAGTGACCGCCCAAGGCTGCCGCCAGGGTAATGCCCCCCAGGGAGTGACCGATCCAGTGGGGCACTTGCCCACTCTGCTCACGCACGAAGGCGCCAATGGCCGGCAAGTCGTAACGGGCGTAGTCGGCCACACGATTGTTGCGATAGGCCTGGTTGCGCTGGGACAGCCCATGGCCGCGCATCTCGGGAATCCAGACGTCGAACCCCAGGCGTGTCAGGTACGCCCCCAGGCCCAGGCCCTTGGGCGAATACCAAAAGCGCCGATTGGAAAAACTGCCGTGCAACAAGATCACCGGGACCCCACGGTTTTTGCAGGCGTCGGCCATGCCCAGCCGGGTGACGGCCAGCTCGACGCTGGCGTCCGGGCTGTTGCCGGGTTTCAAGCGATAGACGTCTTCGCTCAGATCACCGCGCCGCTCGGCGCTGATCAAGGCGACAGGAAAGAGGTTGCTGCTGCTTTGCATAATCTTCTTGCACAAAAAAGGGCGGCATCCTTGTGGAGCCCGCCCTACTTCAATCAAAAGGGACCCGGCTAATGCCAGTCGGGCCCCTTCACTCGATCAGACCGCCGCCTGACCCTCAGCCAGGAAGAACCAGGTTTCCAGTACGGAGTCCGGGTTCAACGAAACGCTTTCGATGCCCTGTTCCATCAGCCATTTGGCCAGGTCCGGGTGATCCGAAGGGCCCTGGCCGCAGATGCCGATGTATTTGCCAGCCTTGTTGCAAGCGGCAATGGCATTGGCCAGCAGCTTCTTGACCGCCGGGTTCCGCTCGTCGAACAGGTGCGCGATGATCCCGGAGTCACGGTCCAGGCCCAGGGTCAGCTGGGTCAGGTCGTTGGAGCCGATGGAGAAACCGTCGAAGAACTCGAGGAACTCTTCAGCCAGGATCGCGTTGGACGGCAGCTCGCACATCATGATCACGCGCAAGCCATTGTCGCCACGGGCCAGGCCGTTTTCCGCCAGCAGGTCGACGACCTGGCTCGCTTCGCCCAGGGTCCGGACGAACGGTACCATGATCTCGACGTTGGTCAGGCCCATCTCGTTGCGCACGCGTTTGAGGGCGCGGCATTCAAGTTCGAAGCAGTCGCGGAACGACTCACTGATGTAACGCGAAGCGCCACGGAAGCCCAGCATCGGGTTTTCTTCTTCCGGCTCGTAGAGCTTGCCGCCGATCAGGTTGGCGTATTCGTTGGACTTGAAGTCCGACAGGCGCACGATGACCTTTTTCGGCCAGAACGCCGCCGCCAGGGTGCTGATGCCTTCCACCAGCTTCTCGACGTAGAAACCGACCGGATCGTTGTAACCGGCAATGCGCTTGTCGACGCTGCTCTTGATTTCCTGCGGCAGGCCGTCGTAGTTCAGCAGCGCCTTGGGGTGCACGCCGATCATGCGGTTGATGATGAATTCCAGGCGGGCCAAGCCCACGCCAGCGTTCGGCAGTTGCGCGAAGTCGAAGGCGCGGTCCGGATTGCCGACGTTCATCATGATCTTGAACGGCAGCTCCGGCATGGCGTCCACGGAGTTCTTCTTGATGTCGAAGCCCAGTTCGCCCTCGAAGATGTAGCCGGTATCGCCTTCGGCACAGGACACGGTCACACCCTGGCCGTCCTTGAGCAGTTGGGTGGCGTTGCCGCAACCCACTACCGCTGGAATACCCAGCTCACGGGCAATGATCGCCGCGTGGCAGGTACGCCCGCCACGGTTGGTGACGATGGCGCTGGCGCGCTTCATCACCGGTTCCCAGTCCGGGTCGGTCATGTCGGAGACCAGTACGTCGCCGGCCTGGACCTTGTCCATTTCCGAGACGTCCTTGATGATCCGCACCTTGCCGGCGCCGATGCGCTGGCCGATGGCACGGCCTTCCACCAGCACGGTGCCGGTTTCCTTGAGCAGGTAGCGCTCCATGACGTTGGCGTGGGTGCGGCTCTTCACGGTTTCCGGGCGGGCCTGCACGATGTACAGCTTGCCGTCATCACCGTCCTTGGCCCACTCGATGTCCATCGGGCACTTGTAGTGCTGCTCGATGATCATCGCCTGCTTGGCCAGCTCGCTGACTTCGGCGTCGGTCAGGCAGAAACGCGCGCGCTCGGCATTGTCCACGTCGACGGTCTTCACCGAACGACCGGCCTTGGCTTCGTCGCCGTAGATCATCTTGATGGCCTTGCTGCCCAGGTTACGGCGCAGGATGGCCGGACGACCGGCTTGCAACGTGCCTTTGTGGACGTAGAACTCATCCGGGTTCACCGCGCCCTGCACGACGGTTTCACCCAGGCCGTAGGCGCCGGTGATGAACACCACGTCACGGAAGCCCGACTCGGTATCGAGGGTGAACATCACGCCGGCAGTGCCGGTTTCGGAGCGGACCATGCGCTGCACACCGGCGGACAGGGCAACCAGCTTGTGGTCGAAGCCCTGGTGCACGCGGTAGGAAATGGCACGGTCATTGAAAAGGGAGGCGAAGACTTCCTTGGCGGCACGGATGACGTTTTCCACGCCACGGATGTTCAGGAAGGTTTCCTGCTGGCCGGCGAAGGAGGCATCCGGCAGGTCTTCGGCGGTGGCCGAGGAACGCACGGCAACGGCGATATCCGGATTGCCTTCGGACAGCTTGGCGAACGCGGTGCGGATCTCGGCGTTCAGTTTCTCGGGGAACTCGGCCTCCATGATCCATTGGCGGATCTGGGCCCCGGTCTTGGCCAGGGCATTGACGTCATCGACGTCCAGGGCATCGAGCGCATCGTGGATCTGCTTGTTCAGGCCGCTCAGTTCCAGGAAATCACGATAAGCCTGGGCGGTCGTGGCGAAGCCACCTGGCACCGATACGCCAGCACCGGCGAGGTTGCTGATCATCTCGCCCAGGGATGCGTTCTTGCCCCCCACATGCTCCACATCATGGACGCCGAGCTTATCGAGGGAAACTACGTACTCTACCAAGGTGATCTCTCCACTAACTGTGTTGGAAAAGCTCAAGGCACCGGTGGCTCCAAGGGAGCGATGACCGGCGATATGGCCTGGACCTGGAAAATAAGTGAGAATGCGGGCCACTGGCGGCCGACAAATCGCGCCTATCATATCCAAGAATCGTCACTAGCTCACTAGCTTAAGGCCCAAGGCGCAAATGAAACGATCTGCTTTCTTTATCTCCGACGGCACCGGCATCACGGCCGAAACGCTAGGCCAAAGCCTGTTGGCGCAATTCGAAAACATTACCTTCGCCAAGTTCATACGTCCGTACATCGACAACGTCGACAAGGCGCGGGCCATGGTACAACAAATCAATAAAGCCGCCGAAACCGACGGTTTCCGCCCGATTATCTTCGATACCATCGTCAATCAGGACATCCGTGAGATTCTCGCAACGTCCAATGGTTTCATGATCGACATTTTTTCCACGTTCCTGGCGCCCCTGGAGCAGGAACTGAGCGAGCACTCGTCCTACTCGGTCGGCAAGTCCCACTCCATTGGCCACAACTCCAACTACATGGAGCGGATCGAGGCGGTCAACTTCGCGCTGGACAACGATGACGGGGCCCGCACGCATTATTACGACAAGGCCGACCTGATCCTAGTGGGGGTGTCGCGCTGTGGTAAGACGCCGACGTGCCTGTACATGGCGATGCAATTTGGCATCCGTGCGGCCAACTATCCGCTGACCGAAGAAGACATGGAGCGCCTGCAACTGCCCAGTGCCCTGCGCGCCCACCAGCACAAGCTGTTCGGCCTGACCATCGACCCGGATCGCCTCACCGCGATCCGCAACGAGCGCAAGCCCAACAGCCGATATTCGAGCTATGCCCAATGCGAGTTCGAAGTGCGCGAGGTGGAAAACCTGTTCCGGCGGGAGAACATTCCCCATATCAACTCCACGCATTTTTCCGTGGAAGAGATTTCGGCGAAGATCCTGGTGGAGAAAGGGGTGGAGCGGCGGTTCAAGTAAACCCGCAACACCATAAAGCCCTGCGGGAGCGAGCCTGCTCGCGATAGCGACGGTCAGTAACATGAATGTTGGCTGACACTCCGCTATCGCGAGCAGACTCGCCCCCACAAAGGTTGAGGCGTTCTTACAACCGTTGTATCAATGAGCCACAGCCGCCTGCGCTTCCATCTTCTTGCGCAAGCTCAGCGGGCGCATGTCGGTCCAGACTTCTTCGATGTAGGCCAGGCACTCCTTCTTGAGCCCGCTTTTGCCGACAGTGCGCCAGCCCTCGGGGACGGCCTTGTAGTCTGGCCAGATCGAATATTGCTCTTCGTGGTTGACCACGACCTGAAAGACGATGTCCTCGCGGTCGAATACTGAAGTCATGGGTGTCTCTCCATCTTTGCTCGAGGTTCGCTGCGGCGCATGCGCAGCCAGGGTATGAAAGGAACGAGCGGGGCCGAGTGAAAATTAGGTCTCGACGAGCGCCGCCTGCATCGCTCGCCCGAAAATCTCGGCAACCCGGTCGATTTGCGCCTTTGTGATGATCAGTGGTGGCAGGAACCGCACCACGCCGCCCTGTCGGCCACCCAGTTCCAGGATCAGCCCGCGCTTGAGGCATTCACGTTGCAGCCGTGGCGCCAGCCGTGCATGTACCGGCGGATGGCCCAGGGCGTCGGGCTTGCCCGCCGGGTCCACCAGTTCGACGCCGAGCATCAACCCGCGACCGCGGATATCGCCCAGTTGTGGGAAGTCTCGCTGCAGGATGCGCAGGTGCTCACTCAAGCGTTCGCCCATGGCGGCGGCGTGGGCCGGCAGATCGTGCTCCTGCAGATAGCGCATCACCGCGGAACCGGCGGCCATGGCCATCTGATTGCCGCGGAAGGTCCCGGCGTGAGCACCCGGCAGCCAGGTGTCGAGCCAGTCGCGATAGACCACCACCGCCAGCGGCAGGCTGCCACCAATGGCCTTGGACAGCACGACCACGTCCGGGATGATCCCGGCGTGCTCGAACGCAAACATCTTGCCGGTACGGCCAAAGCCGCTCTGGATTTCGTCGACGATCAACGCCACCCCCGCCTGCTCAGTGATCCGCCGCAAGCCGCGTAGCCAGTCCAGATCGGCGGGAATGACCCCGCCCTCGCCCTGCACCACTTCGACGATGACGGCGGCCGGCAATTGCACGCCAGCCTCGGGGTCATTCAACAGGTTTTCCAGGTAATGCAGATTGGCCTTCACGCCCGCCACACCGCCCAGTCCGAACGGGCAGCGGTAATCGTAGGGGTATGGCATGAACTGCACACCGCTGCTGAGCAAGGCACCCAAGGGCTTCTTCGGCCCCAAGCTGCCCATCAGGCTCAACGCCCCCTGGCTCATGCCGTGATAACCGCCCTGGAACGACAGCACGGTGCTACGTCCGGTGGCGGTGCGCACCAGCTTGAGGGCGGCCTCCACCGCATCGGTACCGGTGGGGCCGCAGAACTGGATCTTCGCCTCGGCGACCAACTCTGCCGGCAACAGACCGAACAGGTCCTGGACGAAACGGTCCTTGACCGGCGTGGTCAGGTCCAGGGTATGCAGCGGCAGCTCATCGACCAGCACCTGCTGGATCGCTTCGATCACCACCGGGTGGTTATGCCCCAGCGCCAGAGTGCCGGCGCCGGCCAGGCAGTCAATGAAGGTGCGGCCCTCGACGTCCTCGATATACAGCCCCTTGGCACGCTTGAGGACCAAGGGAATCCGCCGTGGATAGCTGCGGGCATTGGACTCCTGCCGACTCTGGCGGGCCAGCAGCGGCGACTCATTGAACTGGTAGAGCGTCTCGGCCGGCGCAGGGCTGACCCGGGCCGGCTGTGCTTCGATAAGACTGTTGGCGACTGACATCCCTCGACCCCGCAATACGCTGAAGTAATGACACACCGCACAGGTGCGCCTCCGGTCGGAGCGCATGTGCGGGTTTCCTGTTGTGGAAACGCATCAGCAACGCAGGGATTTACTCTCGGGCAGCACTTTCCCGGTCGACGCGATCAGCGGCCTGTTCGTGAGGCCTATGGGAGCCTTCCCGCAGGCCATGCCTGAAGTGGATCAGGCCGGTAATACCTGCACCGGCACCGTCAACTCGACCCGCAGCCCATCCGGGAGACTGTCGAAATGCAGGCCGCAGCCGCAACGCTGGACGATGGCCTGAACGATCGCCAGCCCCAATCCGCAGCCGGTGCTCTGGCCGTTACGCCAGAAGCGCTGAGTCAGGTGCTGGATGTCGTCGGCGGCGATGCCGGGGCCGTGGTCACGGACCTGAAAACGCACACGCTGGCCGACCATCTCCAGGCTCAGCTCCACATCGGTATCGTCCGGGGTATGGCGCAGGGCGTTATCCAGCAGGTTGCGCAAGGCGGCGATGGAAAGCACTGCCGGCATTTGCACCGAGGCGTCGGACAACCCTGGGGACAGGTGCAACCTGACGCGCCGCGAATCACTGCTGGCGGCATCCTGTATTGCCAACCGGGCGACCTGCTCGGCGTTGCATTGCACGCCATCGTCGAACGACAGGCTGCCTTCGACCCGAGCCAGCAGTAGCAACTGTTCGAGTGTGCGGTGCATGCGGTCGGCGCCCTCCTCGGCCCGGGCCAGGGACTGGTCGCGGGCGGCACCCTCGGTCATGCGCGCCACTTGCAGGTGCGTCTTGATGGCAGTCAGCGGGCTGCGCAACTCGTGGGCGGCGTCGCCGGTCAGCCGTCGCTCGCGCTCGATGGTCTTGCCGATGCGCTGGAATAACTGGTTCTGGGTCTCCAGCAGCGGTCGCAATTCGCTGGGCAATGGATGGATCTGCAAGGGCTCCAGGGAATCGGCATTGCGCCGCATCAACGCATCGCGAATACGATTGAGCGGTGCCAGGCCCTGGCCGATGCCCAGCCACAACAGGCACAGGCAACCGAGCAGCGCCACGCCCACCGGCACCGAAGCGGCCAGTAGTATCGACATGTTCAAGGCTTCGCGCTCGATCTGGCGGTCGGCGGTGGTGATGCGCAAGTCCCCCCTGGCCAGGGTGAAGCTGCGCCAGGGCGAGCCGTCGATCATCTGATCGTGAAAGCCCATTTTCTCGGCTTCCAGGGTTTGTTCTGGAGTGCCGTGGCTGCGTGCCAGAATCTCGCCGCGCAAGGAACTGACCTGACAGGCCATGCCGCCGGGAATGCTCAATTGCTCGGCGCTCAAATGCGTGCCGTCGCCCTTGCTGGACAACGGTGGCATCTGTTCCAGCAGTCCGGCGACCATCCGCGCCGAAGCCACCAGGCGCTGGTCGAGGGAAAACATCATCTGGTTGCGCAGATCACTGAGCATCCACGCCGCGGCCAAGGCCCAGATCAGGGCAAAGGCCGCGCCGAGGGTCAGGCTCAAACGCAGTCGCAGGCTCATCACTTGGAAGGTTCTCCACCTTCGGCCGGCCCCAGGCGATAGCCCAGGCCACGTACAGTCTCGACAATCCCGTTACCCAGCTTACGCCGCAGGTGATGGATATGGACGTTGAGGGCGTTGCTTTCCAATTCGTCGTTGAACCCGTAGACGCTGTCCTTGAGTTGCTCGGTGGACAGTACCCGGCCGCGACTGTGCAACAGTGCCTGCAACAGCGATTGCTCGCGCCGGGACAGATCCACCGGCTGGCCGTCCAGGGTGGTTTCCCGACTGCTGGGGTCGTAAGTCAGGCGACCGTGCTCGATCAGGTTGACACTGCGCCCCGCCACGCGCCGCAGCAACGTGTGCAGGCGCGCCGCAAGCTCGCGCAGGTCGAAGGGTTTGAGCAGGTAGTCATCGGCGCCGGCCTGCAAGCCGTCGACCCGGTCGGTCACCGAGTCCCGGGCGGTGAGGATCAGCACCGGCGTCTCCAACCCCTGCTGACGCAGTTGCCTGAGCAGCTTGAGACCATCCTCATCAGGCAATCCCAAGTCCAGCACCATGACGTCGAATTCCGCCACGCCGACCATCGCCCGCGCCGCCGATGCGGTGGCCACGTGCTCGACAGTCAGGCCCTGCGCCGTAAGGCCGGCAACGATCCCGCTGGCAATCAACTCATCGTCTTCGCAGACCAAAACGCGCATGAACGCTCCAAGAGTAAAAACCCGAGTAAATCAAGTGAACATTAAGGCTCAATTATGGCAACCCGAACAAGCGATGAACGTGAGGAAAAAACTGAAAACTTTGGAAATATATGGATGGTTCGCCATACATATATACCGCACCCGACCGGACCGTCACCTTTACCTTGATACCCGCTGAACACATATTTCCTTCTATTCACGCAGGTATCCAACATGTATTCACATCAAGACGCACTCACCACTTTTGCCAATTTTGTCGACTCGATCCAGCGCATGATCGATAGGGTAAAAACGCAACGAGCCACGGCAACGACCGAAGGGCTGCAGTTGTACAATCTGGGGGAATTCAATCGTGCAAAACCTCTTCTGTTGATTGGGGCCACGGACAGCGACAAGGACGCGCAGTACGCCCTGGCGGAATCCATTCGGCGCAGCGCTGCCGGCATGACCGAAGAGGCTCGCCGCTGGTATCAAAAGGCTGCCGACCAGGATCATGTCTATGCCTTGTTGCGACTGGGGGATGGACCATCACTCAAAAAAGCCAAGACCCTGATCGATGCCAACGTCGATAGCGCGATGGGCTGTTTGCAGGATTATGAACTGAACAAGAACATCGAATCGCTGAGAAAATCCGAGCAGGCCGGCTCGGCCGAAGCGAAATATATTCTGGCCGGCTTATATGGCTCCAACGAAAATCTCGTGCCGGCCGGTCTCACACCTTCCAAAGAAATCAAAAGGCTATACTTGGAAGCGGCGACGGCAGGCCTGCCGAAAGCAATGTCTGCGTATTCCAACCTGATCTCCGTGCGTAACGATAAGCCGATCAAGCGCCTCTGGCTGGAAAAAAGACTGGAATTAAATGACGTCAGTGCCTTGATCAGCTACGCCCTCGCGCTCTCGACGGAATACGACATGGACGAAGACGAGCGAGAATACGGCTATGAAGAAGACCTTGTCACAGCCTATGCCCTGTTGTGGCTGGTGGTTGACACGACCAGGGAATTCAGGCGTCACACCGAGTCAGCCCGCAATCTCAGAGCCCTTGAGAGTGAGCTGACAGCCGCACAGATCGCGCAAGCCAAGCAACAGGCCCAAACGTGGAAACTGAGCCACCCTCCGATGTCTGAATACCGGTTAACCTATAGCGACGTCATCTGACTTCCCGATTGACTCAGGGGCCCATCGCTTAGCCGACAAGTTCTCCAGATTGGCGTTAACTTCAAGTTAATCGCCTGTCGCCATTGTGCACCCCACTTGCTTCGTTCTAAGGCGTTACCCATGCATCGATTGCTTTTGCTGTGGCTGTTCCTGATCTCGGGCCTGGCCCAGGCCGCCAATCCCTTCGAAACCAAACCCGATTTCCTGCCGGTGGAAAAGGCGTTCGTATTTACCTCCGAACGCCTGGACTCCGGTGAAACCCAGCTGTTCTGGCAGATCGCCGATGGGTACTACCTGTATCAGCAGCGGCTCAAGTTCGATGGCCTGGCCGAGGCGCAAAAACCGCAGCTGCCGGAGGGTGACGCCCACAGCGACGAGTTTTTCGGCGACCAGCAGGTCTATCGCCAGGCGCTGGAGCTGAAGATACCCGCCGGTGCCACGGGCAAGATCAAGGTCGGCTTCCAGGGCTGCGCCGACGCCGGCCTGTGCTATCCACCCCAGACCCAAGTGGTCGACCTGGGTGGCAGCGCACCGGTGGCGGCCAGCGGCGAGGCGCCGGACCAGGCCCTGGCCAGCGGCCTGCAACAACGGGCCTTGGGCTGGAGCCTGCTGGTGTTCTTCGGCTTGGGCCTGCTGCTGGCGTTCACACCGTGTTCGCTGCCGATGCTGCCGATTTTGGCGGGATTGGTGGTGGGCAGCGGCGCCGGGCCGAGACGCGGCCTGGCCTTGGCCGGCAGCTACGTGATCAGCATGGCCCTGGTGTACGCCGCCATGGGCGTGCTCGCCGCGCTGCTGGGCGCCAACCTCCAGGCGCTGCTGCAACAACCGTGGCTGCTGGGCAGCTTCGCGGCCGTATTCGTGTTGCTGGCACTGCCCATGTTCGGTTTCTTCGAATTGCAATTGCCGGCCGCCCTGCGTGACCGCCTGGAAAACGCCGGGCGCCAGCGCCGCGGTGGCAGCCTGGTGGGCGCCGGCATTCTCGGGGCACTGTCCGGCCTGTTGGTGGGCCCTTGCATGACCGCGCCGCTGGCCGGCGCACTGCTGTACATCGCCCAGAGCGGCAATGCGCTGCACGGCGGGCTGATCCTGTTCACCATGGGCATCGGCATGGGCCTGCCACTGTTGCTGCTGGTGACCGTGGGCAATCGCTTCCTGCCCAAGCCCGGCGCCTGGATGAACCTGCTCAAGGGCGTGTTCGGCTTCCTGTTCCTGGGCACCGCGCTGCTGATGATTCGCCCGATCATCGACGGTTCGTTGTGGGTCGGCCTGTGGGGCATGCTGTTGTTGATTGCCGCCTACAGCGCCTGGCGCCAGACCGAAGGGTTCGGCCGCATCGCCTATGTCTGCGGCAGCGCCTCGTTGCTGTTCGGCCTGTGGGGCAGCCTGCTGGTGATTGGCGCGGCGGGCGGTGGCGATGATTTCTTCCAGCCGCTGAAGGTCTACGCCGGCAGCGAGGGCAGTGCGACCGTCAGCGCCCATGACGCGTTCGTCACGGTCAGCGAGCCCGCCGCCCTGCAGCGGGAACTGGACGCCGCCAAGGCCCAGGGCCAGTGGGTGCTGCTGGACTACTACGCCGACTGGTGCGTGTCCTGCAAGATCATGGAAAAACAGGTCTTCGGCCGCAGCGAAGTGCTGGACGCCCTGAAAGGCGTACGCCTGCTGCGCCTGGATGTCACCACCGACAGCCCCGCCAGCCGCGAGCTGCTGGGCCGTTACCAGGTGCCGGGGCCGCCGAGCCTGCTGTGGATCGGCGCCGACGGTGAAGAGCGCCGCAGCCAGCGGATCACCGGCGAAGTCGACGCCAAGGCGTTCCTCGAACGCTGGAACCTCGCCCGGGACGCCCGCTGATGCTGACGTTTACCTTGGGCACCTTTGCCATCGCCCTTAACCACCTGTTGCTTATCAGCGCCCTGGCCCTGGCAACCTTCGTCGGCTGGCGGGTGGCCAAGCGGGAAGGCGAAAACCCCGAGTCAGTGCTGTTCGTGCTGTTTCTACTGGGTCTGCTGGCCGCACGGATCGGCTTCGTCGCCGCCTATTGGCAACATTATCGGGACGACCCGTGGCAGATCGTCGACCTGCGCGACGGTGGCTTCCTGGCCTGGCCGGGCATCGTGGCGCTGCTGATTGGCGCCTTGTTGTGGGCCCGGCGCCGTCCACCCCTGCGCCGGCCATTGGGCTTCGGCGTCGTCAGCGGCTTGCTGTTCTGGCTGGTGGCGACCCTGTCGTTGACGATTTATGAACAAGGCACCCGGCTGCCGGACATCAACCTGCGCACCGCCGACGGCGAGACCGTGAAGCTCACCGACTACCAGGGCGGCCCCCTGGTGATCAATCTATGGGCCACCTGGTGCCCGCCCTGCCGGCGTGAAATGCCGGTGCTCGAAGAAGCCCAGCAACAGCGTCCAGACCTGACCTTCCTGTTCGTCAATCAGGCCGAAAGCATGCAAAGCGTCAGCACCTACCTCGCCACTCAAGGCCTGAGCCTGGACAACGTGTTGTTCGATGGCAGTGGCCGCCTCGGCCAGGCCGTCGGCTCCATGGCCCTGCCAACCACCCTGTTCTACAGCGCCGACGGTCGCCTGCTGGGCAGCCATCTGGGGGAATTGTCGGAAGCGAGCCTGGCTCATGCCCTGGAAAACTTCGAAACGCCGGACTCGCCCACGATGCCCCACTCCGCCACAAGGAAATCACCATGCCCCGCCTCCGCCACCTGCTGACCCTGGCCGTCGCCGCCGCACTGTCGCAAGCCCCGCTGCTCCAGGCCGAAGAATTGCCCGCGGCCATCAAGAAGATCGAAGCCAAGGGCGCAAAAATCATCGGCACCTTCGACGCGCCGGACGGCTTGCGTGGTTACGCGGCGCAATACCAGAACCGAGGCATGGCGCTGTACCTGACCCCGGATGGGCAGCACGTCCTGCTGGGCAACCTGTACGACGCCGACGGCAAGGACCTGAGCGCCGAGCCACTGCAAAAACTGGTTTATGCACCGATGGCCAAGGCCGTCTGGGCGAAGATGGAGGCCAGCAGCTGGATCGCCGACGGCAACAAGGACGCACCGCGCACGGTGTACCTGTTCAGCGATCCGAACTGCCCGTACTGCAACATGTTCTGGGAACAGGCTCGGCCCTGGGTCAAGGCCGGCAAGGTGCAGTTGCGTCACATCATGGTGGGCATCATCCGCGAAGACAGCCCGGGTAAATCCGCCGCCTTGCTGGCGGCCAAGGACCCGGAAAAAGCCCTGGCCGAGCATGAAAAGGCCGGCAAGGGCAGCCCGCTCAAACCGCTCAAGGCCATACCGCCGGTCATCCAGGCAAAACTGGACGCCAACCAGCAGTTGATGGACGAGCTGGAACTGTCCGCCACTCCGGCGATTTTCTATCTGGATGAAAAAGGCGACTTGCAACAGCAGCAAGGCGCGCCGTCGCCGGACAAACTGGTGAAGATTCTCGGACCGAAGTAATCCAACGTCCAAAACTGCTCTTGCTCGCGCTGGGGTGCGCCTGTAGGAGCTGTGTAGGAGCTGACGAGTGCAACGAGGCTGCGATCTTGTCCCAAACAGTTGAGTCTCAAACGAAAGATCAAGATTAAAAGATCGCAGGCTTCGCCAGCTCCTACAGAGCACAGCGGGAGCAAGCTCCCTCGCCACGGTTAGCCAGCAGTCAGAGCTTGCGCGCCAGGAACTCCAGCAACGCCCCGTTCACGAATTCCGGATTCTCCAGGTTGGAGATGTGCCCCGCCTGCGGAATCACCACATGGGGACACCCGATCAGCTCGGCCATTTCCAGGGACTCGGACGGTGGACGCGGTTTGTCCTGGTCGCCAAACATCACCGTCGTGCGCTTGGCGTCCAGTTCATGCAGGCGGGGCAGGATGCTGTCCCGACCGAAAATGATCCGCCCCAACGGCACGATGCTGTCGCGCAGGCGCTCGGTCGGCAGCGCGGCCAATGTGGCGCGCAACTGCTGGTAGAACGCCGACTGCGGGTCGATACCTGGCCGGAAGAAAATCGGCACGATGATGTCCAGCAAGGGTTCGGGAATACTGCCGCCGGCCTCGATCTTGTCGAACAACGAGAAGTAGTACTGGCGGGTCGGTTCCGGCTCGACGCCGACGTAGGTGTCCATCAACACCAGCGATTGCACGCGCTCAGGCGCCGCCAGTGCCAACCGAGCGCCCCACATTCCGCCCACCGAAAGTCCGACCAGATTGAAGCAGTCGATGTCCAGGTGATCCATCAATGCCAATGCCTGACGAGCCAGGTCGTCCAGGGAGGTCATGCCCTCAGGCAAACACCCGGACTGGCCGTGTCCCCACAAGTCCAGGGCGATGACCCGATAATGCTGGGACAACACCTCGATCTGCGGCGTCCACATGCTGTGGTCCCACAGATAGCTGCTGCCCAACAGCAGCACCGGACCCTGGCCTTGGTCCAGGTAGTGAAGCGGTTGTCCGTCAATGATTGCAAAGGGCATGGATGACCTCCTTGTTTGAGTCTGGAAAAAGCCCTGGGGAGACTGAGCTGAGCGGGCTGGGCCGTCAACCTCTGAGCCAGCAGTGCCTGTAGCGCCCCCCATCGTGGGCAAGCCTTGCTCCCACAGGGTTGATGCTCGAACACAAATACTCTGTTCACAGCTGATCCCTGTGGGAGCAAGGCTTGCCCGCGATGAGGCCGTTACGCGCGCCGCAAAGCTACAGGCCTTCCAACTCCGCCATCAGGTCATTCAACCGATCCACCTTCTCCTCGGTGATTTCGCTGGCCGCCAGCCCATCGATGTAGTCGGCCAGTTCCTGCACCGTGCTGCATTCGAACATCGCCCGTAGCGGCACGTTGCGTTGCAGGGTCTTTTGCACCCGTGAGGCGATTTGCGTTGCCAGCAAGGAATGCCCGCCCAATTCGAAGAAGTTGTCCCGCATCCCCACCCGCTCGACTTTCAGCACCTGGGCCCAGATATCTGCCAGGGTCTGCTCCAGCGCATTGCCGGGGGCTTGGTAGTCCTGGCGGTGCAACTGGCCGATCTCCAGGGCCGGCAAGGCCTTGCGATCGAGCTTGCCGTTGGCGTTGAGGGGCAGGCGCTCGAGCCACAGCCAGTGCAGCGGCACCATGTATTCCGGCAGTTCCGCCCGCAGGCGCTGCTTGATGCGCTCCAGGCGTTCGGCAGGCTTGAGCGCCGAGTCGGTGGCAACGAGGTAGCCCACCAGATGCTTGCCATTGGCGCCTTCCTGCACGCCCACCGCCCCATCGCGCACTTCCGGCTGTTCATGCAAGCGGGCTTCGATTTCCCCCAGCTCGATGCGGTAGCCGCGGATCTTCACCTGATGGTCGAGGCGTCCGACGTACTCCAAGACCCCGTCGCTGCGCCGCCGTGCCAGGTCACCGGTGCGGTACAGTCGCTCCCCAGGCGCTCCGAACGGATTCGGCACAAAGACCGGGGCGGTGCGCAACGGATCGCCGACATAACCGCGCCCAACCCCGGTGCCCGCCACGCACAACTCACCCACCGCGCCCAACGGCACCAGGTCCAGCGCGCCGTCGAGCAGGTACAGACGATTGTTGTCGGTGGGCGTGCCGATCGGCAGATACGTACCCCGGGTCGAGGCCAGGTCGACACGGAAGAACGCCACGTCGTCGGAGCATTCCGCCGGGCCGTAGGCATTGACCAGAACGGTGTCCGGGTAACGCAACAACCACTGGTGCGCCAGCTCCGGCGGCATCGCTTCGCCGGTGGGCAGCATCCAGCGCAAGCCGTCCAGACCAACGCGTTCCTGGGCAAGCATGCCCTGAATCAGCGACGGCACACTTTCCAGCACGCTAATGCCCTGCTGCTGTACATGCTCCAGCAGCCCTTGCGGGTCGTGGGCAATGGCATTGGGCACGATATCGACCCGGGCACCGAACAACGGCGCGGCCAGGAACTGCCAGACCGAAATATCGAAACTCTGGGACGCCGTCTGGGCGATCACATCCGCCTCGCTCAGCGCCAGGTACGGCACCTTGCTCAGCTGATTGTTGAGCATGCCCCGCTGCTCCACCATCACGCCTTTGGGCAGGCCGGTGGAGCCGGAGGTGTAGATCACGTAGGCCAGGTTATCCGGCCCGCTGTAGACGCCTGGGTTTACCAGCGAAAGAGCGCTGGCCTGGACGCTTTCCCACACCAGCAACTTCGGCCGCCCGGAGCAGGCGAACTCGTCCAGCAAGGCCTGCGCCTGGGCCTGGCAGGCCTGGGTGCAAACCAGCAACGGCGTGCAGCTCAATCCGATGATGCGGCTCAGGCGCTGGCTCGGCAGGCCTGGGTCCAGCGGCAGGTAGCCGGCACCAGCCTTGAAGCTACCGATGATCATGCCCAGCAGCTCGGCATCTCGTTCGGCCAGCAGCGCCACTGGCTGATCCAGGCCGACACCGGCAGCGATCAGGGCGTGACCGAGGCGGTTGCTGCGCGCATTCAGCTCGGCGTAGCTGTAGCTCGCGTCCAGGCAACTGACCGCAGGGCGGTGCGGATGGGCCGCGACCCGCGCCTCGAAGAGCTCGACGTAGCTTTGCTCCAGCGGATAGGCATGCTCGCTCTGGTTGCAGCCCTCGATCAGGAAGTCCTGTTCTTCGGCACCGATCAGCGGCAGCTCGCTCATGTCGCCGTGCAAGCCCTCCATCAACGCCAGCAGCAACCGCTTGAACTCGCCCAGCAGCCCCTGGATGGTGCTTTCATCGAAGTAGCGCTGGTCGTAGGAAAGGTGCAGCCCCAGGTCATCCCCCGGATAGCAGACCGCCGTCAGCGGGAAATTGGTGTGGGTCCGGCCCGAGTCCGACGTGGCGTTGAGGCTTTGGGCGCGGTCCAGCACCGAGACCTCCACCGGCGCGTTCTCGAACACGAACAAACTGTCGAACAGCGGCTGGCCCTTGGGCAGTTCGCTGACCTCCTGGATGCTCACCAGCGGCAGGTATTCGTACTCGCGCAATTGCATGTTGCTGTCCAGCAAATCCCTGAGCCACTGGCGCACGCTGCAGCGCTGATGGTCCTCAGGCATCTGCACGCGCAAGGCGATGCTGTTGATGAACAGCCCCACGGTGCGTTGCATCTGCGGCAGCGCCACCGGGCGCCCGGCCACAGTGACGCCGAACAGCACGTCGCGGTCGCCGCTGACTCGCCGCAGCACCAACGCCCACGCCGCCTGGGCGAAGGTGTTGACCGTCAGTTGATGGGCCTGGGCCAATTCCCGCAGCCGCGCACCGTCCCGGGCATCGAGACGGGTGTAGCAGTCGCCGACGCTCATGCCGCCGCTGTCACCGGCGTGCTCGCGCAGGAACGGCCGGTCGCCAGGGATCGGCGTGGTCCGCTCGAAGCCTTGCAGGTTGCGTTGCCACCACTGCCGGGCTTCGGCCAGGCTCTGGTGCTGCAACCAGCCGATGTAGTCGCGATAGCGCGGTGGCACGCTCAACTGCGGTTCGCGGTTTTCACCCTGGGCGGTGTAGATCTCGAAGAAGTCTTCCATCAGCAGCGAACGACACCACGCATCGATGAGGATGTGGTGGTTACTCATCATGAACCAGTAGCGTGCCGCGCCGACCCGAATCAGTCGCAGGTGAAACGGCGCCTGGTTCAACAGATCGAAACCGTCCTCGCGCTCGTTCTTGAGCAGCGCCTGGAGCGTGGCTTCCTGGGCGTCTTCGGGCACCGAAGACCAGTCGAGGTAGTCCACCGGCGTGCTGCCGGGCCTATGGATAATTTGCAGCATCTGTTCGCCGACGTTCCAGCAGAACGACGCGCGCAAAGCTTCGTGGCGGGCGATGACCGCTTGCCAGGCCTGGGCAAAACGCTGCGGATCCAGTTCGCTGTTGATGCGGTAGCGATCCTGCATGTAGTACAGGCCCGTGCCCGGCTCCAGCAAGGTGTGCAGGAGCATGCCCTCCTGCATCGGCGTCAGCGGGTAGACGTCTTCGATCTGTCCGGCCGCTACCGGCAGGCTGTCGAGTTGGCCCTGGGTCAACTTCGCCAGGGGAAAATCCGATGGCGTGAGGCCGCCCGCCTCGTCTGTCAGGCAGTGTTCGATCAGGCGTTGCAATTCATCGAGGTAAGCATCGGCCAGGATGGCGATAGCCTGACGATCATGACGTTCGCGGCTGAACGTCCAGCGCAGCAACAATTCGCCACCGCTGACCTGGCTGTCGACGCTCAGCTCATTGGGCAGCGGCGCATCGGGATCGTGGATCGCACCCAGCGGCGCATCCAGCGGATGGAACAACGCATCATGCCCCAGGGTCTGGTCGAGCTGCCCCAGGTAGTTGAAGGTGATCGCCGCGTGCGGCAGACCGGCCATCGTCTGGCGAGTCGTCGCGTCCGCCAGGTAGTGCAATACGCCATGGCCGAGGCCCTTGTGAGGCACCGCGCGCAATTGTTCCTTGATGGCCTTGATCGACGCTGCGAAGCCTTCGGTTGCTGGACTCAGGCGCACGGGATAGACGCTGGTGAACCAGCCGACGGTGCGAGTCAGGTCGATGTCGTCGAACAGCGCTTCGCGGCCGTGGCCTTCAAGCTGGACCAGGGCCGAGGCATGGCCGCTCCAACGGCACAGCACCCGGGCCAGCGCGGTGAGCAGCAGGTCGTTGACCTGGGTGCGGTAGGCGCTCGGCGCCTGTTGCAACAGTTGCCGGGTGCGCTCGGCGTCCAGACGCACGCTGACGGTTTCAGCATGACGTTCCTGCAGCCCACCCTCGGGATTCGCGCAGGGCAGTTGCACCTGCGCGCCGCTCAACTGCGCTTGCCACCACTCCAGTTCTTCGCGCAGGGATTCGCTACCGGCGTAGGCCTGCAAGCGCGCAGCCCAGTCCCGCAAGGGGCTGGTCTTGGCCGGCAACTGCACCTCCTGCCCGGCAGTGAGCTGGCGGTAGACGGTTTGCAGATCGTCCATCAGCACCCGCCACGACACACCATCGACCACCAGGTGATGGATGACGATCAGCAACCGTTGCTGACCGTCGGCGGTCTCCGCCAGCACTGCTCGCAGTAAGGGTCCGCTTGGCAGACTCAGGCTGCGCTGCGTCTGGGCAAACAACGCTTCGCAATCCTGGGTGGTGTCCACGAACACGTGCTGCAACAGCGCAACGTCAGACAATGGCTGGTGCTCGGCGCGCCAATGCCCGGCGTTTTCACCAAAGCCCAGGCGCAAGGCATCGTGGTGCTGGAAGACACTGCGCAGTGCCTGTTCCAGAGGTTGCGGCGCCAGGGCCGTGGTCGGCTCCAGCACCAGCGCCTGATTCCAGTGATGCCGTTTGGGGATCTGGCGCTCGAAGAACCAGTGCTGGATCGGCGTCAACCCGGACTCACCCTGCAACAGGCCCTGCTCGGCGTGCACCTGCTGGCTGCGCGTGGCAACGGCGGCCAGGGTCTGGACGGTCTGGTGCTGGAACAGGTCGCGGGGCGTGAAATGAACGCCCTGCTGCCGGGCGCGGCTGACCACCTGGATGGACAGGATCGAATCGCCGCCCAGCTCGAAGAAGTTATCGTTAAGGCCCACTTGCCCGACGTTCAGCACCTCGCACCAGATCGCCGCCAGGGTCTGCTCCAAGGCATTGCTCGGCGCCACGTAGTGCTGGCGATTGAGTCCAGGATCGGGCAGCGGCAAGGCGCGGCGGTCGAGTTTACCGTTGGCGGTCAGTGGCATGCTTGCCAGCAGGATCAAATGCGTGGGCACCATGTAGTCCGGCACCTGGGCCTTAAGATGGTTTTTCAAGGCTTCGCGCAGGAGCGCTTGTTGCTCGCCGTCCTGGCTGGCGACGTCGCTCACCAGGTAACCGGCCAGTTGCTTGCCGCCAGGCGTGTCGAGGGCCAATACCACGGCCTCGCGCACCGCCTCATGCTCCAGCAGGCGGGTTTCGATTTCGCCCAGTTCGATGCGAAAGCCGCGGATTTTCACCTGATGGTCGAGCCGTCCCAGGTATTCCACCAGACCGTCGGCACGCTGGCGCACCAGGTCGCCGGTGCGATAGAGGCGTCCGCCCTTGCTGGCAAACGGGTCGGCGACGAAGCGCTCGGCGGTCATGCCCGGACGCTGGTGATAACCCTGGGCCAGACCGGCGCCGCCCACATACAACTCACCTGTGGCGCCTTGCGGCACCAACGCCAGGTCGGCGTCGAGGACGTACGCCACGCGGGCGCCAATCACGCTGCCAATCGGCACACTGGTCGCACCCTCTTCCAATCGCTCCGGAGCCAGGCTCGCCAACGGCATAACCACGGTTTCGGTCGGGCCATAGGCGTTGAAGAACAGGCGCGGGCTGAACGCGGCGCGAATGCGCTGCAAATGCTCGCCGGTCAGGGCTTCGCCGCCGGTGATGCACATGCGCACCGGCAGGGTCTGGCCCTGGGTCGCCAACCACTGCGCCAACTGGCTGCCATAGCTGGGGGTGAAACCAAGGATGTTGATGCGATGCTGGCGAATCAGCCCGCAGATTTCCTCGGCGTCCCATTGGCCCTGGGCCCGCAGCACCACGTGGGCGCCACTGAGCAACGGTACCAGCAGGCGTTCGGTGGCCGCGTCGAAGTTGATGGAATAAAAATGCAGCTCGCAATCGTCCGGGCGCATGCCGAAACGCTGGATCACTGCCTGACAATGCATGGCGATTTCACCGTGAGACACCACCACGCCCTTGGGCTTGCCGGTGGAGCCCGAGGTGTAGATCAGGTACGCCTGGTGTTGCGCCAAGGTGATCCGCGGCGGCGCCTGATCCGGGTAGTGGGCCAGGGCCGCCGAATCATCTTCCAGGCACCAGCACCCCACTCCCTCGGGCACTGCACCGAGGGCCTGGAACATCGCCCGGTCACTGAGCAGCAGGCTGACGCCGCTGTCCTCGATCATGTAGCTCAAGCGGTCCAGCGGGTATTCCGGGTCCAGCGGCACATAGGCACCGCCAGCCTTGAGGATCGCCAGCAGGCCGATGACCATTTCCAGCGAGCGCTCCAGGGCCAGGCCAACCCGCACCTGCGGCCCGACACCTCGCTCAAGCAGCATCCAGGCCAGGCGATTGGCGCGGCTGTTCAACTGCGCATACGTCAGGGTCTGCCCGGCGAAAGTCAGGGCCGGCGCGTCGGGACGCATCCGGGCCTGTTCGTCGAACAGTTCGTGCAGGCAGTGGTCCAGGCGATGCTGACCGGGCTCGACGCCCAGGCTGTCGAGCAGTTGTTGCTGCTCGCGGGCATCCAGCAACGGCAGTTCGCTCAGGCGTCGGGCCGGATCGACCAGCAACCCTTCCAGCAGATTGCGCCAGTGTCCCGCCATGCGCGCGATGCGCGGTTCGTCGAACAGGTCGGTGCTGTAGGTCAGGCAGCAACCCAGGCGCTGATCCAGGTCGGTGACTTCCAGGTTGAGGTCGAACTTGGTGGCCCGGGCGTCGTTGACCAGGTATTCGACGGTCATACCGGCCAGCGTGCGACTCTGTTGGAACTCCCAGCGCTGCACGTTGCACATCACCTGGAACAGCGGGTTGTAGGCCGCACTGCGCGGTGGTTGCAGGGCTTCCACCAGATGATCGAACGGCAAATCCTGATGGGACTGGCCTTCGATGACGGTGTGGCGCACCTGTTCGAACAGTTCACCCACCGACATCTGCCCGTCGAGTTGGCAGCGCAGGACCTGGGTGTTGAGGAATGCCCCGATCAGCCCTTCGCTTTCCGGGCGGATGCGGTTGGCCACCGGCGCGCCGATACGCAGGTCGGTCTGGCCACTGTAGCGGTAGAGCAGCACGGCCAGGGCCGCGGTCATGGTCATGAACAGGGTCAGGCCATGTTGCGCGTTGAAACCACGAACCCGCGTCGCCAAATCATCACTGAGGTCGAAACGGAACAGTTCGCCGCGATGACTTTGCACCGATGGCCGCGGACGGTCACCGGGCAGTTCCAGCAGCGGATGTTCGCGGCCCAACTGCGCGGTCCAATAGTCGAGTTGTCGCTGACACTCACCGGACTCCAGCCACTGACGCTGCCAGACGCTGTAGTCCAGGTACTGCACCGGCAAGGGTTCCAGGGGCGATTCGCGATCGTCGATGAAGGCTTCGTACAGCGCGCTCAGTTCACGGGCGAAAATGTCCATCGCCCAGCCTTCGGTGACGATGTGGTGCAACGTCAGGACAAAGTAATGCTCATGCTCGGCGGTCTTGACCAGGCAGGCCCGCAGTAGCGGCCCGGTTTCCAGGTCGAAGGGCCGGTGGGCCTCGCTGTCGGCCAGTTGCTGTACCCGCTGCTGGCGAATGTCGGCGGCCAGCCTCGAGAAGTCCTTCCAGTCCATGCACAGGCCCGTCTCGCCGTGCACCTGCTGGCGGGCCACGCCATCGACGCTCGGGAACGTGGTGCGCAGGGTTTCGTGGCGCAGGATCAACGCCTGCAAGGCCACCTCGAAGCGCCCGACATCCAGCACCCCGCGCAACCGCGCCATGCCTCCGACATTGTAGGCCGGGCTGTCCGGCTCCATCTGCCAGAGGAACCACATGCGCTGCTGGGAATAGGACAGCGGCACTGGTTGGCTGCGGTCGACCGTCTCAATGGGCGGCTGGCGGTTGATCTGGCCGCTGGCCTGGATCAAGCGCACCTGTTCAGCGAAGGCCCCCAGCTCACTGGCCTCGAACAAAGTGCGCAGCGGCAGTTCGACGTCACAGATTTGGCGGGTGCGGGAAATGATCTGGGTCGCCAGCAGCGAATGGCCGCCGAGGGCAAAGAAATCGTCCCGCAGGCCGATGCGCGCAAGGCCCAGCACCTCGCGCCAGATGCCGGCGATTTGCTGCTCCAGGGCACTGCCCGGCTCGACGTGCTCGCGCACCTGCCATTGCGGTTCGGGCAAGGCGCGTCGGTCGAGTTTACCGCTCGGGCCCAGGGGCATGGCGTCCAGGCGCAGCAGTTGGGCCGGCACCATGTAGTCGGGCAGCTCGGCGGCCAGGGCGGTTTTGAGTCGATGGTTCAACTCGTCCTGATCCTGGGCGACATCCGGGGCGGTGTAATAGCCGATCAACTGCGGACCGGCCGAGGTGTCGCGCACCAACACCGCCACGTGGGCGACACCGTCCTGGGCCAGCAGACGCGCTTCGATTTCCTGCGGTTCAACCCGAAAACCGCGCAGCTTGACCTGCTGGTCGAGACGGCCAAGGTATTCGATCACGCCGTCAGTGCTCCAGCGCGTGCGGTCGCCGGTCCGGTACAACCGCGCACCGACCGGCCCCAATGGGTCGGCGACGAAACGCTCGGCGCTCAGGCCCGGACGACCGAGGTAACCCCGGGCCAGGCCCAGGCCGCCAATGCACAACTCGCCCGGCACACCGGCTGGTACGGGATTGAGGTCGCTGTCGAGTACCCGGCACAGCACGTTGCCCAAAGGTCGACCGATCGGCGAGCGCTCGCCATCGGCCTCGGTGCAATGCCAATGGGTGACGTTGATCGCGGTTTCGGTCGGGCCGTAGCGGTTGTGCAGTTGCGCCGACGGCAGTTGCGCCAAGACCCGGTTGCGCAGTTCGGAAGGCAAGGCTTCGCCACCGCAGAACAGCCGGCGCAGGCTGCTGCAGCGGGCGCTCAACGGCTCATCGACAAACAGACTGAGCAAAGGCGGCACGAAGTGCAGCGTGGTGACGCCAAACTGCTGCACCAACTGGGCGATGCGGTGCGGGTCACGGTGTTCGCCGGGGCCGGCCAGCACCAATTCGCTGCCGGTGATCAGCGGCCAGAAGCATTCCCAGACCGACACATCGAAGCTGATGGGGGCCTTTTGCATCAGCACATCGGTGGCATCCAGCCCGTAGGTCGCTTGCATCCATTGCAGGCGCTCGGCCAGGGCCGCGTGGGTATTGCCGACGCCTTTGGGCTGGCCGGTGGAACCGGAGGTGTAGATGACGTAGGCCAGGTGGTCGCCGTGCAGGTGCAGGCCCGGCGGGTGGCTCGGCCATTGCTCCAGATGCAGGGCGTCGATGGCGATGACACTGACGCCGTCGCACGCCGGCAAACGCTCCAGCAGTGCGGTTTGGGTCAGCAGCAAGTCGACGCCACTGTCGTGGAGCATGTACGCCAGGCGTTCGGCCGGGTAGTCCACATCCAGCGGCACATAGGCGCCACCAGCCTTGACGATCGCCAGCACGCCGATGAGCAACTGCGGCGAACGCTCGGCGGCAATCGCCACGCACACGTCCGGGCCAACGCCCTTGTCCCGCAGGTAATGGGCCAGGCGATTGGCCTGGGCGTGCAGCTCGGCATAATCGAGTTGGCCACCGTCCCAGCGCAACGCGATCCGCTGCGGCGTGCGCCGGGCCTGCTCGTTCAATTGCTCCGGCAGCCATTGGCTGGCCGGCGCGCACGGGGCTGCGCTCCATTGCTGCTGCTGGCTGTGTTCATCGGCGCCCAATAACGGCACATCGCCAATGGCTTGCTGCGGATCGGCACAGACCGCCCGCAACAGGTTGCAGTAATGCGTCGCCAGACGGGCGATAGTCGCCGCCTCGAACAGTTCGTCGGCGTAGTCGAACGACAGCGTCAAGCGGCCATTGCGATCTTCTTCGCTGTGCAGTTGCAGGTCGAACTTGGCTTCGCGGCTGTGCCACGGCAATGCCTCGACCAGTAACCCCGGCAGGCGCCGCAAGGCACTCAAGTCACGCTGCTGGTGGTTGAACATCACCTGGAACAGACCTTGTTCACGCGCCTCGGGAAACGCTTCGAGCAATTGTTCGAACGGCAGGTCCTGGTGGGCCTGGGCACCGAGTGTGGCTTCCCGGGCCTGGGCCAGCAGCGCGGCGAACGGTTGACGGGAATCAACCTGCCCGCGCAAGACTTGGGTGTTGATGAAGAAGCCGATCAGCCCCTGGGTTTCCAGGCGCGGACGGTTGGCATTGGGCACGCCGATGCGAATATCGGATTGGCCGGTGTAACGCTGCAACAGCGCCTGGAAGGCTGCCAGCAACAGCATGAACAGCGTTGCGTCGTGAGCCTGGGCCACGTGGCGCAAGGTATCGCCGAGGCCCTTGTCCAGGCGCAGGCTATGCCGTGCGGCACTGCGCTGGCGTTGAGCGCTGCGCGGGTGATCCGTGCCCAGCACCAGGGCCGAATGTTCCGCGCCCAGTTGCTGCTTACAGTAGCTCAGTTGGCGCTCGGCCTCGCCCTGGGCGAGCCACTGGCGCTGCCAACTGCTGTAGTCGGCGTATTGCAAGGGCAACGGCGCCAGACCGGCGACCTGGCCTTGGGAGGCGGCGAGGTACAAGCGGGAGAACTCTTCGATCAACACATCCATTGACCAGCCGTCGGCGACGATGTGGTGCAGCGTCACCAGCAACTGATGGTCATCCTCGTCAAGACGCAACAGGCTGACCCGCAGCAGCGGCCCCTTCTCCAGATCGAACGGCGTGGCCGCTTCGTCTTCTCGAACCTGGCGCGCCCGGGCTTCGCGCGAGTCGGCAGGCAGGTCGCCGAGGTCGATGACGTGCAGTTCGAATTCGCCTGCCGGATCGACCTGTTGCAGGGCCACGCCATCACGCTCCAGGAACCGCGTGCGCAGGGACTCATGACGCTCGATCAGTTGCTGGAAACTGGTGCGCAACGCGTCTTCGTCCAACTCACCGCGCAGGTGCAAGGCGCCGGGAATGTTGTAGGCATGGCTCGTCGGATCGAGCTGCCAGGTAAACCACAAACGGTTCTGGGCCAAGGATTGCGGCAACGCTTTGTCGCGCGACAATACGCTGATTGCGCCTTGAGGCTGGCCGCCGCCCTGTTGCTGGTTCGCCACCGCTGCGGCGAACGCGGCCAGGGTCGGGGCCTCGAACAGCAGGCGCAGGTTGAGCGCCAGCCCGAGGGTTTCGCCCAGTCGTGCGATCACCTGGGTGGCGGCGATGGAGTTACCGCCCAGCAGGAAGAAATGATCATCAGCCTGGATTTGTTCGACCTGCAACTGCTCCCGCCAGATTTGGCCGATGAGCGTTTGTAGCTCGGAGGACGGCGCAGATTCATCAGCGACCTCGACTTCGGCTGATGGGAACTGTGCATAACGGTCCAAGCTGCCGTCGGCCAATCGGCTGCGGCAGGCCGAGCGCTGCAACTTGCCGCTGGAGGTCTTGGGCAACGCGCCGGGATTGAGCAGCACCACCACGCTAGGGGCTTGCTGGCAGGCCTCGGCCACGGCCTGGCGAATGGCTTTGATCAAGGCTTCGGGCGGCAGAATTTTCTGCACGCTGCGGCTGATTTCCGCCGCGATGCCGATGCCTTCCTCGCCGCCATCGTTGACCGCGAACGCAGCCACGCGCCCCTTGCGCACCACCTCCACGTCGCGCTCGATGGTTTGCTCTATGTCCTGGGGGTAGAGGTTGTGCCCCCGGACGATCAGCAGGTCTTTCAGGCGACCGGTGATGAACAGCTCGCCGCCGCGCAAGAAACCCAGGTCACCGGTACGCAGCCAGGTCCGGCCCTCGTGCTGGACAAAGGTCTTGGCGCTGGCTTCGGGGTTGCGCCAGTAGCCCAGGGCGATGCTCGGGCCGGCAGCCCAGACTTCACCGACCTGATTGTCGGCCAGCGGCTGCAACGTAGCGGGCTCGACAATCAGTACTGCGTGCCCGGGCTGGCTGACACCGCAACTCATCACCGCACTGCCCTGCCCCGGCTCGGCACGGTTTTGTGCCAGTGCCGCATCATCGATCCGCAGCGAAGGAATGCCGTGGCGGCGTGGCGTGCCGGCGACGAATAGAGTCGCTTCGGCCAAGCCGTAGGAGGCCATGAAATTGTCCGGCGTGAAGCCGCACGGGGCGAACTTCTCGGCAAACCGCTCCAGCGTGTCGAGGCGGATCGGCTCGGAACCGGAATAGGCCACGCGCCAGCCGCTCAGGTCGAGATGCTGCAGGGCCGAGTCACTGACCCGTTCGCTGCACAGCCGATAGGCGAAGTCCGGGCCACCGCTGATGGTGCCGCCGTACTCGCTGATTGCTTCGAGCCAACGCTGGGGGCGGGCCAGGAAGTAGGCCGGCGACATCAATACGCACGGGACGCCGCTGAACACCGGCTGTAGCAAGCCGCCGATCAAGCCCATGTCGTGGTACAGCGGTAGCCAGCTGACGATGACGTCATCAGGGTTCAGATCGATGCCGAAGCCCTGGCGTATCAGCAGTTCGTTGGCGACCAGGTTGCCGTGACTGACCTGCACGCCCTTGGGCAACGCGGTAGAGCCGGACGTGTATTGCAGGAAGGCAATGTCATCGTCCTGCAACGTCGGCATCCGCCATTGCCCCGCGCGGGCCGGGTCGAGGGTATCGACGCACAACACCGGCGGTGCTGATTCGATGGCTTGCAACGGCTCGCGCAGGTCGCTGCGGGTGAGCAACAGGCGCGGTTCGGCGTCGGCAATGATCGACAGCAAGCGCTCTTGATGATGGCGACGGGCGGACTCCGGCGGATAGGCCGGCACGGCAATCACCCCGGCATAGAGGCAGCCAAAGAACGCCGCGACGTAATCCGGACCGCTGGGGAACAGCAGCACGGCGCGATCCCCCAGCGTTGCCTCGGCCCGCAAGGCGGCGGCGATGGTGCGAGCACGCAGGTCCAGGTCGCGATAACTCAACACCACACCCTGCCCGGGGGTGTCGGTAAGGAAGCGCAGGGCCACCCGGTCCGGCGTCAACGCGGCGCGGCGCTGGAGGGCATGAGCCAGGGTGATGGGGAGTTCGAACGCGTCGGTCATGGGGGGTTCCTGCCTGGATTCGGCTTGCAAGTTGTCACCCATGGGAACGGATAGTCCCGACCAATAATTAGTCACGGAGCCTACTCACCCAAGCATCGCACCGAAGCATCCGACGGCCACGCGCCGCGGCAATGGGTCGCAGCACCAAGGCGGACTTAAAATATTCAATAGTTCTTCTTCTCAATTGACAATCATTATCATTAAGCCTAATTTGGCGCTCGATGTGTAGGACGAGTGCGGCATCCCGACGTCCTGCTAACTTTTTGCAGCAAGGTGAATTCCATGACGGAACAAGTATCCACAAGCAGGTGCGACTCACCGTTACTCCAGGCATTCGTTGATAACCGGTTGATCCTGGTCAAGATCGCAGCGCGCATTACCGGCTGCCGATCCCGTGCGGAAGATGTGGTGCAGGACGCGTTTTTCCGGCTGCAATCGGCGCCCCAGATCACCTCCTCGTTCAAAGCGCAGCTCAGTTATCTGTTCCAGATCGTGCGCAACCTGGCGATCGACCACTACCGCAAGCAGGCGCTGGAACAGAAATACTCGGGGCCGGAAGAGGAAGGGTTGAACGTGGTGATCCAGGGTGCTTCGCCAGAAACCTCCCATATCAACTTCTCCACGCTGGAGCACATCGCCGACGCGCTGACCGAACTGCCCAGCCGCACCCGCTATGCCTTCGAGATGTATCGCCTGCATGGCGTGCCACAGAAGGACATCGCCAAGGAACTGGGGGTCTCGCCGACCCTGGTGAACTTCATGATCCGCGATGCCCTGGTGCATTGCCGCAAGGTGTCGGGGGTTCGGGGCGATACTTTCGCCCGGCGGTGATATGAGGCGTCAGTTCCGGCGCCATCGCGGGCAAGCCTTGCTCCCAAAGGTTTTTCTGGCAGGCAGATAGTGTGTGAAACCCGGAGCCGGTGGGAGCAAGGCTTGCCCGCGATGGCGACCTGATGACCGCCACCTGCCCCATGCCAAACCTCACATCAACCCACACCGATCAAAAAACCGCTCTCGCCCCAGGATCATCAGCGCCGCGCGCTTGTGGGGAAAGTCGAATTCCTTTTCACAATGGAAGCACTGGTTGTGCAGGTGTCCGATCATCCGGGCGTTGTCGGCCCGAGGCTCGGCGACCACGCGCTGGGTGCGCGGGTCGTCCAGGAACAAGTAATGCACCAGCGCCGACAACCAACTGGCCACCTTGTGCGGCCCCCGGTGTTGCTCTTCACCCACCAGCATGTGGATGCCGCGATCGTAGTTGCCGGCGTCATAGAACGGTGCGATCCGATCCTCCTTGGCCCAATAGGCTTCGAAATAAGCGAACGGCTGGTCATCGAAACAGCCGATCAGGGTCAAGACCCGGGGATCGGCCTGCAGCTTGCCCAGGTATTCGCGATGCTGTTCCAGGCTGCCCTCCTCCTGCCAGAAACTCGCCACACGCGGGCTGTTCTGCCAGCGGTTGAAACGCGTAAGGTCCTGCTCGATTTCCAAGGTACGCAAGGACACCCAGGCGCCCAGCCGTGCATCGAAACGCCGGTACACCTCGCCACGAGGCTTGATGGGCCGGCGTGGATGGCGCTGGCCATCGGTGATGGTCATGTGTTGCGGGTAACTGCCATTGAACGACACGCCCAGCCAGGGCTGCGGCAATTGCCAGAACATCGTGCGCTCGCAAACGTATTCACCGGCACGTTCAGCGGCTGTCAACAAACCGCTGAGCAAGGCTTCGCCGGGACGCTCGTCAAGGTGCCAGGTCAGGCGCTGGCAGTCGGGGTCGCGAGCAAACAGCCAATAGCAGGCCGCCCACAGCGCCGGGCCCACCGGTCGGTCGTTGATTTCCTGCAAGTGCACGTGCAACTCCGGACCGCGCGCAAGGCGCAGCCGGATCAGTGGCGCACCTTCAAGCATCAGGCTCAGGTGGCGTTCGGTTTCATCGGCGCCGAGGCGACGGCCGCCAGGCAGGGGCAGCGTCGTCGGGGGCTTGAGGTTGGACATGGGAGGGGCTCGCGTATTCGTCGGTAGTCAACGTGGGACGTGAGCCGGGAAGGGAAATTTAGTGGCGCATTCAATGTGAATGCATGGACACCAGATGAATTTGGTAGGGCTGGAAAATCTTCAGCAACTGGCCGTTGTCCCGCAACATTTGCAGCAACTGGGCAAACGCCTCACTGGAAATGGGCGCTTGCGGGCGGATCAGCGCGTAATGGTGGTAAATCTGATCAATGCGTTCAGACACCAGCAATTGCGGGCCGACTTCGGGATTGCGCAGCACGTAATCGTTAAGATATGAACGGGTCACCAGGGCGATGTCCGCGCGCCCGCGCAAGACCATCAGCAGGTTGCTGTCATGGGAGTACGTCAACGTGGCGTTGTATTGGCCGATAAGGAACTTGGGATCGGCGTTGAATTCGGCAAAGGCGTAGTGATAACCGCTGAACAAGGCCAGGCGCTTGCCCCTGAGGTCGATGAAATAAGCTTGCTGTCGATCCGGCTTGCGCTCGGCGACGAAGACTTCCGCATCCTCCAGGCCCATGTCTACCGAGGTGTGCGGTATATCTTGCCAGCCCCACTCGGGGTTCTCGAAAATCGCCATGTCGACACGGCCCTGCTTGAAGTCATTGAAGCGGCGTGGGATCGATGTCGGCACCAGCACGAACTGATAGTCGCTTTGCGACTGGTTCAAGGCCTCGACCATTTGCGGCAGCAGGCCGGTGTCAGCGCCCTTCTCGGGACGAACGGTATAAGGCGGAAAATGCGCCGCGCCGATCCGTACCAGTTGCGCGGCCTCGGTCGGCAAGGCCAGGAAAACGGCCAGAACAGCCAGCAGCAGACGCGAAGTCATCCCCATCGGCGAAAACGTCAAGATAACCCACTCCCCAAAAGTCCCCATCAATAACAATCAAACTAGGCGGTTTCAGCCACTTAGCCAGCCACACACGGTCATTTAAGGCATTGCTCGATTATTGTTTTTCTTCAAGCACCAGGATCAGGGCTTGCTCGGCCAGCTCATCGAGGCTCAGGCTGCCTTCGGCGCGAAACCAGGTGGTGGTCCAGGACAACGCTCCCGTGAGGAACCGCCGGGTAATGAACACGTCCCCACGAATATACCCGGCCTCCTTGGCCTGGCCCAGGACCTCGAGCCACAAGTCTTCATAAATATCACGCAGGGCCAGCACGTGTCGCTGCCCGTCCTGCGACAGTGAACGCCACTCATAGACCAGCACCGCCATGGCCTCGCCGGTGCCGCCCATGATCGACTGCAATTCGCAGCGGATCAGCGCCAATACCCGCTCAGGCACGCTGTCGGCCTCGACCAGGGCGGCGCGCATCAATGCGGTGTTGTAGCGCAGGGTGTCTTCCATCACCGCCCGCAGAATTTCGTCCTTGCTCTTGAAATGGTGAAAGATGCTGCCCGATTGAATACCCACGGCACTGGCCAGGTCCCGCACCGTGGTGCGCTCGAAGCCTTTGTTGCGAAACAGGTGGGCGGCGGTCTGGAGCAGTTTGCCGCGAGCACTGTCCGGGTCGGTCAGTTGCCCGTTGTCGACCAACTCGCGCATCACGCCCAGGGCTTTTTGCTCGTCCACCCATTCTCTCCTACAGTCGATCAATCCACGCGCGAACAGTGCACATCAAACCATCAGTGGCCCGGGCAATTTAAGCTGCCCGAGGCGACCAAGCAAGCGCTCGGCCAGAAGAACCAGCGGCCGCTTACAAACCAAGCGCTTGCTTGGCAGCCTCGAACCATCTTTGCCGGAGGGAACGCCATGCCAAAAACGATCCGTATCGGTTGCGCCAGCGCCTTCTAGGGCGATACCTGTACTGCGGCGGCGCAACTGATCGAGGGCGGGGCGCTGGATTACCGGGTGTTCGACTACCTGGTCGAGGTGACGATGTCGATCATGGCGGGGCGCGCCTGAAGGACTCTTCGAGCGGCCTGCGATCAGGCGGACGTGCCGTTGAAGATCGCCGTGCTGCTGGGCGATGAACTGCAACCGCAATTCGAACGGCTCGCCGCCCAGGGCATCCGAGAAATGTTCAGTGGCGAGCCCCTGCCGCCCGCGTGCGTGTCCATCAGCGCCTATCTCGGCGCGCCCGGCATCGTCGAAGCGTTGCGCCTGGGTGCCGATGTCGTGATCACCGGCCGCGTGGTGGACAGCGTCGTGGTCAGGCAATTGCAGGTCACGCGCAGCGACCAGATGAAAAAACGCCAGGTTTTGTTGCGCGTTGAAATGACCCACTAGTCGGATGCCGAGGGTTTGACTACGCTCAAACCCATCAGCACGCCGATACCGGGAACCCTGCAATGCCTCACTGGCTGGTGATTGATCTGGAGGCCACCACCGATGAAGGGGGCTGGCCGGTAACCGAAATGGAAATTATCGAAATCGGCGCCACGCTGGTGAATCGTGACGGTCGCGAAGTGGATCATTTCCAGCGCTTCGTGCGGCCCCTGAGGCGACCGCTGCTCACGCCTTTCTGTCGCGAGCTGACCCGCATCACCCAGGCCAATATCGCCAGTGCCGCGCCCTTGACCGAGGTCTGGCCGGCGTTCGAGCGCTGGCTGGCGCCGTATCAGTCGAAGCTGGAAAGCTGGGTCAGTTGGGGCGATTACGACCGCAAGCAACTGCTTCAGGAATGGCAGCACCAGCAGTTGCACAGCGTCCTCGGCCAGGTCCCGCACATGAACCTCAAGCAACGCTTCGCCAAGGCCCGTCGACTGGAGCGACCGCTGGGGCTCAATGGCGCGCTGCAACTGGCTGGCCTGCAATTCTGCGGTCAACAACACCGTGCGCTGGAAGATGCCCGAAATACCGCACGGTTGTTGCCCCTGGTGCTTCCGGGTTGAGCGGCAGCCCCCTCCCAGTGCAGCAGATGACGAATGTTGAAGCCTTGTGCATACTGGCCGGCCTTTTCCAGCCCCTTTTTCGAGGAATCGCCCATGTTTAAAGTCAACGAGTACTTCGACGGCACCGTCAAGTCGATCGCTTTTGGCACTGCCGAAGGCCCTGCGACCATCGGCGTCATGGCACCGGGCGAATATGAGTTCGGCACGGCCCAACGGGAAATCATGCACGTGGTCTCCGGCGCCCTGACCGTGAAGCTGCCTGACAGCACCGACTGGGAGACCTTCGAGGCCGGCAGCCAGTTCAATGTACCGGCCAACAGCAAGTTCCAAATCAAAGTGACCATCGATACCGCTTACCTGTGTGAGTACCGCGGCTAAGCCTGCCCTCACAACCCGTGGCGATGTAGGAGCGCTCGAGCCGATCTTTCCCCGGACACATGAATCTCAAGCGAAAGATCAAACGATCGCAGCCCAACGGGATCTCCCTCGCCACCAAAGCTAGAAAAACTGTTGCGAGATAAACAAAAATGCCCGTATCCAGTGACACGGGCATTTTTGTTTACAGGTCTTTTTATTCGAGCACTTCAACCGGCATGCCGACTTCAAGCCGACCGTTGCTGTCGTTGACCAGGTTCTGGCCGAACATCGCACCGTCGGGTGTCGAACGGTATTGCTGCAACGTAGCAAAGGGTTCGCGATTCGGATCGCGTTCGCCGGTTTGCGGATCGACCGTGGTCATGATGCACCGCGAGCAGGGCTTGACCAGCCGGAACTCAACCTCGCCGATACGAATGCGCTTCCAACCGTCCTCGGCAAACGCCTCGCTGCCCTCGACCACCAGGTTGGGGCGAAAACGCAACATTTCCAGCGAACGACCGACCCGACTCGACAGGTCCTGCAAGGACGCCTGGCCAATCAACAGCAGGGGGAAACCATCGGCAAAGGCGACCTTGTCATCATCCTTGCCATAACCGGCGGCGGTGGTACGCGCCAGATCCACCGGCACATGCACCAGGCGGGTAGGATTGCCGATGAATTCGCTGACCCAGGCCGCGGCCTCGTCACCGGCATCCGGCACACGCATGCTGTCACGCCAGATGATTACCCCGCGCCGCTGCTGCTCCACTGCGGAGGGTAGCGGCACGTCGATGGCGCCATGACCCGGCGCGCTGAGCGTCAGGCCGCCCGCTTCGTTCCACAAGGCTGAGAGCTGGCTCAGCTTCGCCACGGCTCGTTGGGTCAGGAAACGCCCCGTGCCCTCATCCACCAGCATCCAGCGCCGATCACCGTCCAGCCCCAGTTTGTCCAGGCCAATCCCTTGCAGGGGCTGGCCCTTGCCGGACTTCAACGGATACCGATACAGCGCACTGAGCCGCAACATGGTCAACTTCCCTGGTGGCGAAAAAATGCCACCTTATACGAGCCGGCCATTGAAGCAAACCAACATCGGCTTCAGTCGAGCATCAACCGCTGGCGCACCACATCGACCAGCTTGTCCGGCTGGAACTTGGAGAGGAAGTTGTCGCAACCGACCTTCTTGACCATCGAATCGTTGAAGCTGCCGGACAGCGAGGTGTGCAGTACGACATAGAGTCCACGCAAACGCGGGTCGTTGCGGATTTCGGTGGTCAGGCGATAGCCGTCCATTTCCGGCATTTCCGCGTCGGTGAAGACCATCAGCAATTTATCGGTCATCACCTCGCCGGTATCGGCCCAGGCCTTGAGCATGTTCAGGGCTTTGAGGCCGTCGCTGGCGATGTGCATTTTCACGCCCAGTTGCCCCAGGGTATCGCGCAGTTGCGAGAGCGCGACGTTGGAGTCGTCCACCAGCAACACTTCGCGACCACGGGCGCGCTCCAGCACCGGGTCTTCTAGCTTGTCCCGGGAGACCTTGGCGTTGTACGGCACGATTTCGGCCAGGACTTTTTCCACGTCGATGATTTCTACCAACTGATCGTCCACCTTGCTGATGGCCGTCAGGTAGTGCTCGCGGCCAGCGCTGGTCGGCGGTGGCAGGATGGCTTCCCAGTTCAAGTTGACGATGCGGTCGACACCACCTACCAAAAATGCCTGAACCGATCGGTTGTATTCGGTCACGATAATGGTGCTGTTGGGGCCCGGCACCAGCGGACGCATGCCAATGGCCTGGGACAGGTCGATCACCGGTAACGTCTGGCCCCGCAGATTGACCACACCGCACACGAACGGGTGGCGCTGCGGCATCAGGGTCAGCTTCGGCAGTTGCAGCACTTCCTGGACCTTGAACACGTTAATGGCGAACAACTGTCGGCCCGCCAGGCGAAACATGAGAATTTCCAGGCGATTCTCACCCACCAGTTGGGTTCGCTGATCTACTGTGTCGAGAATGCCGGCCATCGATGACTCCTGGGCTTATTCAGATGAATCCAATGAAAGAGATATCGGCTGCACGAGCCGAATCTTGACCCCCGGATAAAATACAAGCGCGGGGCATTGATGTCACATTAACATCATGCTTTACTGGCTTCACGACCTCATCTGCAATTTCCCTCCGTCGCGCGACCCTGGTTTGCGTGCAAAGTTCCCCTGTCTAAGGGATTCCCCTAGACACAATCAGGTCTAACCTGATATTCCCGTTATCCAATAGCCATTAATGTGACGCCATTCTCATTACTGAACGGAGTCAGGCCTTTGTGCGCGACCATAGGACATCGGACCTTCAGCCTTTGGGCCGATCCCACGTGTGCAATTGTTTGTGAATTCACTTTCGCTGAACGGCAAGGGCGTGTCGCCGTGCGTCCGAGCACGGTCGGCCTTGAGATCCAGCCGTTCGCCATAAGCGGTTTTCTTTCGCCTGACATGATGTTGTGGAGATAAGCATGCCGAACGATCGTAGTAACTGGAGTCAGCGTCTTCCCGAGCTTCTGATCGAGGCCGAGACGCTGCTGGCCAAGTCGGAGGAATGCCTGAGCCATCTGCAATTGATCAACAACGACAAGGACGCCATCGATTGCATGCTCAGCACCTTGCTGAAACTGTCGAACAAGGCCAATGCCTTGGCGCTGGAAGCCGTTTCGGAGTTTTCACTGCACATCCATGGTTTGCTCAGTCACGCGCAAAGCCACATGGAATTGCATGACCAGGCATTGGACGCCCTGAAGGATTGTTTAACCCTGATGGCCTGGCAATTGGAACTGGTCGATCACACCACCGGCCAGTTGGGCCTGGACAGCAGTGAACAGATCTCGTTGATCGAGGCATTTGCTTTCCAGGTAGGCCAGAACCCTGGCCAGGCATTGGCAGCGTCAGGTCCTCTGGCGTTGGTACCCTACTCACAGAAACAAGCCTGAGACGATGATACCTGCTCAGTGCGGCATACCTGATTCGCAGCGCTTTCACCACGCCATGCCGAACGCGACCAACGATAGGCGAAGTGGTACTATCTCCCGCGTCAGCCACTTCAAGACAGCGCCGTCAAAGCCGCCACCGAAGCCGCCTTCGACCTGAAACGTTTACCCGTCCCGGCCTGTCAGATGCGCTGACCGGCCTGCCCGCAGCGAACATTCATTGACTCCATCCGCTATGTACGCCAGCCTCAAGTCATTCATCACCTGGCCTCCCTCCCGAGAAAACGCCCGTCGCTTCACATTATTGCTGTGCATCTGCTCGGCCGTCGGCGGCCTACTGGCCTACCTGTTCGCCCTTACGGTGCCGTTGAGCCTGCTGGCACTGAATGTGGCGGCCATGACCTGTGTCTGGATCCACCATCGGTTGTCACGCAAATCCATCAAGTTCCAGCCTCAGGAATTGGCCGACCGGTTGCTTGAGGTCCAGGAAAACGAGCGCCATCGCCTCAGCCGCGAATTGCACGACGACATTGGCCAGTTGCTGACCGCGGCGAAACTGCAAGGAGAATGGCTCAAGCGGCGCATGCCGGAAGAATTGCAAGGCCAATGCGCACTACTCTGCGAGACCCTGGACGAAACCCTCAACAAGGTCCGCGATGTATCGGCGATTCTCAACCCCAGGGAACTGACCAGCCTCGGGCTTGAAGCCAGCCTGCGGGCACACCTGCTCAAGACGCTGGCCAATGCCCCGGTGAAGTGGAGCCTCGATTGCCAACAACGCATGGCAGGCATCCCGGAGGAAATGTCGGTTGCGGTGTTCCGGATTACCCAGGAAGCGGTCACCAACATCTTGCGTCATGCCCGGGCGACGAATCTGCTGGTACGCTTGCAACGCCTGCCTGACGGCCTGACCCTGCTGATCAGCGACGATGGCCAGGGGTTTGTCCCAGCCACCCACCCCGCCCGCGAAGGTCAACGAGGCATGGCCGGCATGTCGGAGCGGGTCGAACAGTTGGGCGGCACCCTCAAGGTCATCAGCGAGGCCGGCAAAGGCGCACACATCGAAGCACGCTTTCCCTGGGCACCGCGAGCCCTGGAACGAGCCAGTAAGAATAAGGTTTTCCTTTGATTTGTAATTTGCTTCTGGTAGATGACCACTCCCTGATCAGGGCCGGCGTACGCGCGCTGGTCATGGATATCCCGGGCTATGCCGTCATCGGTGAAGCCAGTGATGGCACGCAATTGCTCGAACTGGTCGAACGGCTGAACCCCGATATTGTGCTGCTGGACATTTCCATGAAGGACACCTGCGGCCTGGACGCCTTGCAACAGCTCAAGCGGGTGCGCCCCCACAGCAAGGTACTGATCCTGTCCATGCATACGGATCCGGCACTGATCATGCGGGCGCTGGAATCCGGAGCCCATGGCTACCTGCTCAAGGACACCACCGCCAATGAGCTGAAACACGCCTTGGAGGCGCTGCGCAGCAACGAACGCTACCTTAGCCCGGCCATCGCCCATACCGTGATCAACCAGGCGTTGACCCGCGTCCAGAAAACTCAGTCGGACCCCGCCCGGGCTCATAACCTGACGGCACGCCAGTTGGAAATATTGCGGCTGATCGTGCGCGGAAAGTCCACCCGGGAAATAGCCAACGGCCTGAACCTGAGCATCAAGACCGTGGAAACCCACCGGGCGCAAATCATGAAGCGCCTGCAGATCCATGACGTGGCCGGCCTTGTGCTGTTCGCGGTGCGCGAACAGATCATCAGCCTGGACGATTGAGCGCCGTCGCACCACCCAACAGCGGTGAATCGGGCGGCAGGTGCACGCGCAGTGCTTTGGGGTGGACAGTGAAGCGCAGAGCGTCTACCTGCAACGGCTCGCCATCGAGATTGATATCCAGGCCTTGCGCGACCTTGATCTCCACCCATGGCAAGCGCGCGCGGACAAACATGTTGTCGATGCCCAGGCCACCCGCGAGCAAGTCCTTCAACGTGCTGACAACCTCCTGAGGCGCCGGCAAGATACTGATGTCCAGCAACCCATCATTGACCAACGCCTGCGGGCACAGCACATGCCCTCCCCCTGCCTGCCGGCCATTGCCGATACCCAGCGCGAGCAAATCGCCCTGCCAGTGAAAATCGGGGCCTTGTAACTCACCATAGGCGGCACTCAGCTCATTGAATCGCGATAGGCCGGTAAACAGGTAGGCCGCGCCTCCCAGGACATTCTTCAGATCCTCGGAAGTGTTCGCCGTCACCTGGCTGCCGAAACCGCCGGTGGCCATGTTCAGGAAAATCCGGCCGCAGACTTCGCCCGCATCAACGACCTGCGGCGCAACGTCAAGCAAATCCAGGGCCTGCACAGGCTCCAACGGAACACCAGCCGCCCGGGCGAAATCGTTGGCAGTACCCAGCGGCAGCAGTACCAGGCTGGCATCACTCGAATGACGGAAGATCGCTTCGGCAATATCACGCAAGCTCCCATCGCCACCGCCGGCGATCAGTTGCGTATAACCGGCCTCCAGCGCTTCATCGACGCATCGTTGGGCATCACCCGCCTCCCAGGTCAACCGTACCGCCAAGTCCCAGCCCTGCTCACGCTTGAGCATCACTGCCGTGCGAACCTCTTCGTTGAGCGCTTGCTTGCCATGCAAAATCAACAGCGCCTTGCCTTTGCTCATCATTGTCTCCGTCATTGGAAGGCTCAGATAATGGGACCGCTCATTCGACCGAAAAAGCCCGCCACACTTCAATTTATTAAAAAAACAGGAAGGCTTGCCCCCCGGAAGAAAACCCGCAGGGCAGCTCGTTCGACCGGGACGTCTTGATTCGAAGAGTTTTCTTACAAGATCTGGCGAATCGGCTCAATTGACCCTCTAGCGGTATTGAGACACCTTGGCCTTCTGTTTTGCTGGAACGCTAAAAACCTCATCACACAAGGAAGTACTTACCCATGGATGGATACGTCACGGCCCGCAGGGGCCGGATCAGTCGCTCGAATAGTTATGGACAAAGGGATGAACCGTCCCATGCATAACCGTGAATACAAGCTGTTGCCCCGGCAGCGCGCGCCTCTTGGAAGCGGGCGGGCCGATACTCAGAACGAATGCAAAAGTTGCAGTAATCCCGTTGGAGGAATTGATTTGGAACCGCGCGTCGTTGAACTGGAAACCCACCTCAAATACATCCGCAAAGACATGGATGAAATTCGCACCGACGTTAAGGTGATTCGCCACAGGCTGGCCTATTCGGCTGGCGCTGCAGCGGTGGTGCTTGGCCTGCTGGGCTGGATTGCGAACAATCGATTCGATCAATTGGTGATGCTGCTCACGCGATGAAGGTGAGGCGCATGAAGGCCCGAGGATGCGACTCGGGCCCCGGGATACCTGCCACAGCGCTAGCCCAGGACTTCGCTCAAGGGAATGAAGCCCACTTCATCGCCCTCCACCAGCGTCCGTCCCTCGAGCACTTCGACCAGCCCTTCGGCCCAGGCTGCGCTGCGCAGGACACCCGAGCTTTGATTCCGGTAGATGATCGCTCGACCATTCTCCATGCGGCCTCGCAAGTATTCTCGTCGACTGCCCGCCTTCGCCCAGGCGAAACCGGCCGGCACCTTGAACTTGAGCGGCGCCACCGATTGAACGCCTTGGCGTCTTAGCAGGTAGGGCCGCGCCAGCAGTGCAAAAGTCACGAGGGTCGAGGCAGGGTTTCCAGGCAGGCCTATGACCGGCACGCCACGGTAATGCCCGAACGTCAGCGGCTTACCCGGCTTGATGGCGAGTTTCCATAGCGCCAGCTCGCCGTCCTCGCGCAAGGCGACACCCAGGAAATCCGCCTCCCCCACCGAGACCCCACCGGTGGACAGGATCAGATCGACATCCGACAACTGTGCCAGGCGCTCGCGGGTGGCCGGTAAATCGTCGGGCAGGATACCCGCATCAATCACTTCACAACCCATGCGTTGCAGCCACCCACACAGCAGCACGCGGTTGCTGTTATAGATCTGGCCTGGGCCCAACGCCTGACCGGGTTCGACCAGCTCATCCCCCGTGGACAGGACTGCGACACGGACTTTGCGGACCACTTCCAGCGATGCACAACCCAAGGAGGCTGCCAGCCCCAGTTCGATCGGCCCCAGGCGAGTACCGGCAGAGAGAACCTGCTCGCCGACGGTGGTCTCCTGCCCCTGGGGGCGAATGTTCTGTCCGCCGACCATAGGCTCGGTAAACCGCACCCGCTGGTCGTCTTCAACCACGGCATTTTCCTGCATCTCGACGCAATCGGCTCCAGCAGGGACTGGCGCCCCGGTGAAGATCCGCGCACATGTGCCAACGGCCAGCGGCTCTGGGGTCTGCCCGGCAAAAATCCGCTGGCTGACCTGCAACGGTTCGCCGTTCCAGTCAGCCAGTCGCAAGGCATAACCGTCCATGGCGCTGTTGGGCCATGGCGGTAAATCAAGGGTCGACACCAGATCCTCGGCGAGCACTCGCCCTAACGCCGCAGCCAAAGGTAAATGCTCGCGCTGGACAATCGGCGTGGCCGTCGCCATTTCGAGCAGTCGCTCCAACGCAACCTCAACGGCCATCAAGGCGCCGGCCTTGCCCGGTTTACCCACGGGATTCACAAGGCGCTGCCTGTTTCAAATGAGCCACGAAGTTGCACGGCCGATGCCGCACATCCAGTTGTTCGGCCAGGATGCCATCCCATCCGGTACGCACCGCGTTGGTCGACCCTGGCAGGCAGCACACCAGCGTGCCATTGGCCAGGCCGGCCAGCGCGCGGGACTGCACGGTGGAAGTGCCGATGTCGGCCACGGATATCTGCCGGAACAACTCGCCAAAGCCATCGACCTGCTTGTCCAGCAAGCACGTGACGGCCTCCGGCGTGCTGTCACGCCCCGTGAAACCGGTGCCGCCAGTGATCAACACCACCTGCACGACATCCTCGGCGATCCAAGTCGCGACTTGCGCCCGGATCTTGTACAAATCATCTTTGAGCAGGACCCGCGCCGCCAGGTTGTGGCCAGCCGCCGTTAGCCGATCGACGAAGACCTGCCCGGACGTATCGGTTTCCAGGGTACGGGTATCACTGACAGTCAGCACCGCAATATTGAGCGGCACGAAAGGTACATCAGCCTTGGCTTTCATAGGCTCGTCCAGTTGTGAAGGAAACAGCCCGGTGTTATATCACAGCGCTTCATTTTTTCGCCCGTGCGGAGACACGCCATGACCTCGAACACGTTGCTGCCACCCTGCTCCATCCTGCTCTTGGCGGGCGGGCGCGGACAACGCATGGGCGGCCAGGACAAAGGCCTGGTGCCGTGGCAGGGCGAACCGCTGATTGCCCATCTCCATCGCCAGACCCGGGCCATGAGCGATGACCTGATCATCTCCTGCAACCGCAACCCGCAACATTATGCGATGTATGCCGATCAGTTGGTGCATGACGAAGAAGGCGACTTTCCCGGGCCGCTGGCAGGCATCAGGGCAGGCCTCAAGGCAGCGAAGCATCCGTATTTGCTGGTGCTGCCGTGCGACGTACCGCAAATAGACTCAAGCCTGCTCGACAACATGCGCAAGACGGCCAGCCAGCACCCCGACAAACCGCTGATGGTGCGGCACGGCGAGCACTGGGAGCCGCTGCTGTGTGTCATCCCGTTGGCCCTGGCGGCAAGCTTCGAACAAGCCTGGCGCGAAGGCGAACGCAGCCCCGGTCGTATCATGCGCGCACTGCACGCGGCTGCACTGCAATGCCCAGCCGACGATCCCCGCCTGGCAAATCTGAACACGCCGGCGTTACTGGCCGAACACAAGGGCGTGTCAGATTGACACTAGCCAGGAACTTGCGCCCGATGTATACGTCTGAAGGTCAGTAACTTGAAGAATCCATTTCGGAGAAACAACATGACACAACGGACCCTCGCCACGTTCATGCTCGCTCTGGGCCTCGCCACCCTTGCCGGGTGCGCTTCGCCAACAGTGATCACCTTGAATGACGGTCGCGAAATCCAGGCCGTCGATACGCCACATTACGACGAAGAAAGCGGCTTCTACGAGTTCGAGCAACTGGATGGCAAGCAGACTCGCGTGAACAAGGATCAGGTTCGTACCGTTAAGGATTTGTAATCTGTAACGCTGCTGCCCGATATCGCTAAAAAACGGCGCTTCCTGAAGAGGGAGGCGCCGTTTTTTTTGGGCTTGGGCTTGGGCTTGGGCTGGGTTCTGGGTTCTGGGTTCTGGGTGTATATCCGTTTTTTTGGTAACGGTGGACATACACACCAAACCCTGAACAAAAAACTACCACCGCAACACAATATCACTCTCGAACACCCGCTCCTGACCAGTAACCGGATCAACAAAACGCAACCCTTGAGCCAGCAGCTTCAAAGGATTCGAGTAGTCATCCTCAACATCCCGAAGCACATCAGGATAAAATGGATCGTTGCAGATCCCCGCCCCAAGGGCATTCATGTGAACCCGCAACTGATGCTTCTTACCCGTAACCGGATATAAGCCATAGCGCCACAACTCACCGTTGCTTTCCAGCACTTCGATGGCCGTTTCGGTATTAGGCTCGCCGGGGCCTTCCTGCATTCGAAAAAACGGTTCGCCATCGATCATCCGGCTTTTATGCACCCGCGGAAAGGTCAGTCCAGGCAACGCGCGGGCAATGGCCTGGTAGCGTTTTTCGATCTGCCGCGTCGGGAACAACGACTGATACGCCGAGCGGGTGTTCGGGTTGGCCGAAAACAACACCAGCCCAGCCGTATGCCGGTCGATGCGGTGCAGGGGCACCAGATGAGGATTGTCCAGCCGTCGGATCAACCGTCGCAACAAGGTTTGCTCGACGTATTCGCCCGCAGGGGTGACAGGCAGAAAATGCGGTTTGTCTGCTACCACCAGGTGCTCATCGGCATACAGGATCGACTCCACCACCGGGATCGGCTTTTCATCGGGCACTTCACGAAAATAGTGGATGCGCAGACCTTCGCGGTATGGCAAGTCGACCTGGATGGCCTTGCCCTCCCCGTCCAATACCCGGCCCCGAGCGATCCGGTCCAGCCACTGCTCGCGACTGATGGTGCTGAAATGCTCGCACAGGCACTCCAGCACCGTCTGCCAGGAACCGGGCGGCAGGTACAGCGTACTGGCCTGATGATGAGCGGCGGAAAACGATGAACCGGACATTGAAAACTCTTAGGCATTTTTGCGAGGCGGTATTATCCGACAGTCGCACAGGCCAGCCCAGCAATGATTGCTCACGCGGTGACTGACGTCGATTTTGCCGCCGCTTCGGTGAACTCTTTCAACCAGCGCAGTACTTCCACCGCCTCCCAGCGACCTGGATCGTACAGCGCGTACAGCAGGCCCTGGTAACCCACCACATCCAACTGCTTGTGATAACCGGCACGCTGGAACAACGCTTCGATCTCGGCAAAACAGGTGTTGAAATGCAGTTTATTGAAAGGTGTCTTGCCTTCGGTAACCAGGCCATCCAGGCGCAGTTCCAGCACTGCCTCGCGTACAACGTCCGCGGACATCCTGTTTACGCTGCTTTTCAGTTGTTCGACATTGACCAAGGGGACGCACTCCAGATAACTGTATGAACATACAGTAACCGAAGAATGCGATTTTCGCCAATGGCCTCGCGTGAAAACAAGCGAGGAAAGGGGTCAACACAGAAATGCAGCGATCTGGTCGGAGTCATCGAAAGGCCAGTCCAGCTCCGCACCCGTATCGATCCTGCGCAGGACCGGGATACGTCGCCCATAGGCTTCGAATAAGGCTTCCTTCTCGGCGATGTCCACCAGTTCCACCAACAATCCATGTTCGACGAAAGGCATCAACACCCCTTCGGCAACTTCGCATAGATGACACCCCAGGGTGCCGAACAACTGGCATTCAGGAAGCATGGCGTGTAGACCCAAAAAAGATAGACGGTCATTCTAGGCCCGACCCGGGAAACCGTCGAGTCGCTGGCTCACTTCAAGGTGTTTCTGTAAAACGCTGATGCAAATCACTGAACGCCAATGCTTTTCCAGCGACGCTTGTCGCATTTTCCCCTCTACGCTATGCACTGTAGCCTTGAAACGGAGCTCCCCTTGTTTGCCAACCTGCTGATCATCCTTGCCTCGTCCCTGGTGGTCATCGCCCTGTTCAGGCGACTGCGCCTGCCACCCGTATTGGGTTATCTCTGCGTCGGGCTGGCGGTCGGGCCTACCGCGCTGGACTGGGTCAACGACAGCAAAGAACTGCCAGACCTGGCCGAGCTCGGGGTGGTGTTCCTGCTGTTCTCGTTGGGGCTGGAGTTTTCCCTGTCGAAAATGCTCGAACTGCGTCGGGTCGTGTTCGGCCTCGGCAGCCTGCAAGTGCTGTGCTCGGGGGCAGTCCTGGCGGGATTGCTGGCATTGAGCGGCGCGCCTGTGATCGCCGCGTTGTTGCTCGGTGCCGGGCTGGCCTTGTCCTCCACTGCCATCGTCAGCAAGGAGTTGACCAGCCTGGGAGAGATCTTCAGCAGCCACGGCCAAAACGCCATCGGGGTGTTGTTGTTCCAGGACGTTGTCGCGGTGCTGTTGTTGACCCTGGTGCCGGTGTTCGCCGGCAGCAGCGACCACCCGTGGTACTGGGCGCTGCCCTTGACCTTGGGCAAGACCCTGGTTTTATTCGGTGGCCTGCTGCTGGCCAGCCGGCTGCTGTTGCCGCGGCTGTTCCATGAGGTGGCGGCGTCCCGGTCGGCAGAACTGTTCGTACTGCTGGCCCTGGTGATCGTGTTGCTGACGGCATGGCTGACCCACCTGCTCGGCTTGTCGCCGGCCCTGGGAGCTTTCCTGGCGGGCATGCTGCTGGGGGAAAGCCACTACCGGCACCAGATCGAAGCCGACATACGTCCGTTCCGCGACATCCTGCTGGGGTTGTTCTTCGTCAGCATCGGCATGCTGATCGACCTGCAGCTGTTCCTCGATGACGGCCTGTTGATCCTGGGAATGACCCTCGGTCTGATGCTCATCAAGGGCTGCGTGGTTGCCGCCCTGGTGAAATGGCGCGGCAGCGACGTTGAAACCGCCTGGCGCAGTGGCCTGGCGCTAGCTCAGGGCGGCGAATTTTGTTTTGCCCTGATGGCCTTGATGCAGCAGAACCGCCTCATGCCCGCCGACATCAGCGGCCTGCTGCTGGCCGCGACATTCTGCTCGATGCTATTGACGCCCCTGTTGCTGCGGGCGGCGCCACGCATTGCCGCGCGCCTGCATCGCAAACCCAACGAAGAGGCGCAACTGGACCAGATCAGCGCACTCAATGCCGACTTGTCGGGTCATGTGGTCATCTGCGGCTACGGGCGCGTCGGCCAGTCCATCGGGCGGTTCCTGCGCCGCGAAGGCCAGGTGTTCATCGCCCTGGATGACGACCCGGTGATCATCCAGGAAGCCACCGTCGGGGAAAACTGCGTGCATTATGGGGATTCGCGACGAGGTGACCTGCTTGCGGCCATTGGCTTGAGCCGCGCAAGGTTGCTGGTGATCGCGGTGGACAAGACCGACATCGCCATTAGCGTGCTCAGGGCAGCCCGACAGGTCAACCACCAGGTACCGATTCTGGTACGCACCCGTGACGACAGCCAACTGGCCGAGCTGCAAGCTGCCGGGGCCAGCGAAGTGGTCCCGGAGCTGCTGGAGTCGAGCCTGATGCTGGCTTCCCACGCCCTGATCATGCTCGGCCTGCCCGAGCAGCAGGTCCGGCATCATGTGGATCAGGTCCGTCACGACCGCTATCGCCTGCTCCATGGCTTTTATCCTGGCAACCAGGACAGGGAGCCTTAGTGCGACGCTCAGTCCTGGCTGACGGCGCCGATCTTGTGAATCGACAGGTCGGCGCCGTAATACTCCTCTTCCTGGGTCAGGCGCAGCCCCAACACGGCCTTGATCATCCCATAGACCACAAACCCGCCGGCCAGGGCGACGACAACACCCAGCGCCGTGCCGATCAATTGGCTGATCAGGCTGACCCCACCCAGACCGCCCAGGGCGCTCTGGCCAAAGACGCCACAAGCAATGCCGCCCCAGACACCGCACAGCCCATGCAACGGCCAGACGCCGAGCACATCGTCGATCTTCCACTTGCCTTGGGCCGCGGTGAAGCACCAGACAAACAAGGCACCGGCAATGGCCCCCGTGACCAGCGCACCGACCGGGTGCATCAGGTCGGAACCGGCACAGACCGCCACCAGCCCGGCCAGCGGGCCGTTATGCAGGAAGCCTGGGTCATTGCGTCCGATAATCAATGCCGCCACGGTACCGCCCACCATCGCCATCAACGAATTGACCGCCACCAGTCCGCTCACCCCTGGCAAGGTCTGGGCACTCATCACGTTGAAACCGAACCAGCCGACAATCAGGATCCACGAACCCAAGGCCAGGAATGGAATGCTCGAAGGCGCAAACGCCACCAGGCGACCGTCCCGGTAGCGGCCGTTACGCGGGCCGAGCAAGAGCACGGCAGCCAACGCCAGCCAGCCGCCCATGGCATGCACCACCACCGAGCCGGCGAAGTCGTGGAAGCTGGCGCCAAACCGGGCTTGCAGCCAAGCCTGCAAGCCAAAATTGCCGTTCCAGACCATGCCTTCGAAAAACGGATAGACGAACGCCACGATCAGCACCGTGGCGCACATCTGCGGTGCGAACCGAGCACGTTCGGCAATACCGCCGGAAATGATCGCCGGGATCGCGGCGGCGAAGGTCAGCAGGAAGAAGAACTTCACCAGGCTATAGCCATGATCGGTGCTGAGCACCGCCGCTGGTTGCAGGAAGGTCACACCGTAGGCAATCCAATAGCCTATAAAGAAATAGGCCAGGGTCGAGACCGCGAAATCGCTGAGGATTTTCGACAGCGCATTGACTTGGTTCTTTTGCCGGACCGTTCCCACTTCAAGAAACGCAAAGCCGGCATGCATGGCCAGGACCATGACAGCGCCGAGCAGGATGAACAGCGTGTTGGAGCTGTGGACCAGACTGTCCACGGCACTTTGCGTATTTTCCATGGGATTGGCAGACCTGAAAAAGTTGAAAAAAGCACCAAGCCGGTTCGCGCGCCTTGCGAACGCACCAAGTTGAAACGACTCATTGGCCGCACGCAGGCCAACGAACCGCTTTGGTGCGCAAGAACGGTCAAAACGAAATCCCGCCTGGAGGTGCTTCGCGGGGTTTGATTATTGGGGTTAAGGTTTTTCGGGCTTTCGCCCAGCTTCAGCGCACTGGCACAGTGCTAACGCACCAGTACATGGCAAAAACCTGAGCAAAAGTTGTACCAGTCACTTGTACTGAACCTTCCAGCAAGGCTCATACTCGAACGTTTGAGATGTCACTTACGGAGATTCACCGATGGCCAGAACCCAGGCAAAAACTGCTCAAGAAACCCTGATGGAAGATTTCCAGGCGCTGGTCAGCGACACGGAACGGTTGCTCGATCACACCGCGACGCTGGCAGGCGATCAAGCCGATGCACTGCGCAGCCAGATTCACGAAACGCTCCTGCGCGCCCGCGAAACGCTCAAGCTGACGGAAGATTCCATGCGCGAACGCGGCCAGGCCGCGGTGGTCGCCACCGAAGAATATGTACAGGCCAACCCTTGGCAATCCGTGGGCATTGCCGCAGGCGTTGGCTTTCTGATTGGTCTGCTGGCGACACGGCGCTGATGATGGGTATCGACGAATCCGGCTCGTCCGAAGCGGGCACACAACCTACAGCACGCCGCCTGGGCGCGGCGTTCCTTGGCTTGCTGCATAGCCACGTCGAATTGTTCGGCATGGAGTTACAGGAACAGAAGGCACGCACCGTCAGCCTCCTGCTGTTCGCCGGCCTTGCGCTGGTGTTCGGCCTGCTGCTGTTGGTCGGGCTTTCGGCGCTGGTACTGATCCTGGTATGGGACACCTATCGCCTGGCCGGCATTATCGGCCTGTGCCTGTTTTATCTGCTGGCGGCGCTGTTCTGCGGGCTTCGCCTCAAGGCAGCGATCTATGACGAGTCCTCTCCTTTCCATGCCACCCTCGAAGAACTGGCCAATGACCGGGAGCGCCTGTTGCCATGAGCCTGCCTGATATTCCTCAAGCCCAGACACGACAGGAAATGCGCAAGGCGCTGGTGCGCCTGCGCATGGAAATGCATCGCCAGGAAATCCGTCAGGAAACGCGCCAATTGCTACAGCCCTTGCACCGGGTGCGCGGCTTGACGCAAAGCTGGCACGAAGGCTTCGGCATCAAGCACGCGCCACTGTGGGGCGTGGCGGCGGTGTCCCTGCTCGGTTTCATCACCGGCAAGCGGACCCGCAATGGGGCGGGCGGTGGCTTGACTGGCCTGATCCGCCTGGCAACGACATTGTTGCCGTTGGTCAAGCTGGCCAAGGACCTGCGCAAACCCTGACGACCGACACCCTGTGGCGACGTCGCAGGCGCTGTAGGCGCTGTCGAGTGCAACGAGGCTGCGATCTTACCCCAGCCAATTGAATCCTGACTGAACAAAAAGATCGCAGCCTTCGGCAGCGCCTACCCGCATAAGCCTTGCAGGACAACCCACGAACCGGGAAGCTAGGGCACCGACATCATCAAACGGAGCAACCAGCCTTGGATTGGCACACACTGTTGACTCGCGAACGCCTCGGAAAACCGCTGCACAGTCCGCAAGAACTGGGCCGCAGTCCTTTTCACAAGGACCACGACCGCATCATTTTTTCCGGTGCCTTCCGCCGCCTCGGACGCAAGACACAAGTGCATCCGGTCTCCAGCAACGACCACATCCATACGCGCCTGACCCATTCCCTGGAAGTCAGCTGCGTCGGGCGTTCCCTGGGCATGCGCGTGGGAGAAACCATCCGCAATGCCCTGCCTGACTGGTGTGAGCCAAGCGACCTGGGCATGGTGGTGCAATCGGCCTGCCTGGCCCACGACATTGGCAACCCGCCGTTCGGTCACTCCGGCGAGGATGCTATCCGCTATTGGTTCCAGCAGGCCGCTGGCCGTGGTTGGCTCGATGCAATGAGCGAAGTCGAGCGCAACGACTTCCTCAACTTCGAAGGCAACGCCCAAGGATTCCGCGTCCTCACCCAACTTGAATACCATCAGTTCGACGGCGGAACGCGGCTGACCTACGCCACCCTCGGCACCTATTTGAAATACCCCTGGACGGCCCGCCACGCAGACTCGCTGGGCTACAAGAAACACAAATTCGGTTGCTACCAGAGCGAACTGCCGCTGTTGGAGCAGATTGCCCACAAGCTCGGTTTGCCACAGATCGAGGATCAACGCTGGGCACGGCATCCCTTGGTGTACCTGATGGAAGCCGCCGATGACATCTGCTACGCGCTGATCGACCTGGAAGACGGCGTGGAGATGGATCTCCTGGAATACCCCCAGGTGGAATCGCTGCTCCTGGACCTAGTGGGCGATGATCTTCCGGACACCTACCGGCAACTAGGGCCGCTGGACTCGCGGCGACGCAAACTGGCGATTCTGCGGGGCAAGGCCATCGAACACCTGACCAACGCCGCCGCCCGGGCCTTTGTCGAACAGCAGGATGCGTTGCTTGCCGGCACATTGCCAGGGGATCTGGTGGAGCATATGCACGGCCCGGCAAAACGCTGCGTGTTGAATGCCAAGGACATGGCGCGCCGGAAAATTTTCCAGGACAAGCGCAAGACCCTCCATGAAATCGGTGCCTACACCACGCTGGAAATCCTGCTCAACGGATTTTGCGGAGCCGCCCTTGAACAACATGGGGGGCGCTCGCCTTCGTTCAAGAATCGCCGCATTCTCGACCTGCTGGGGAACAACGCGCCGGATCCCAACGGCCCTTTGCATAGCGCTTTTCTGCGAATGATCGATTTCATCGCCGGGATGACTGACAGCTACGCCAGCGAAATGGCCCAAGAGATGACCGGCCGCACGCGCCAATGAGCGGTGTGGGCTCTGCCTGGGGAAAAAACCTGTGGGAGCGGGCTTGCTCGCGAAATCGGCGGATCAGGCTGCGGCGATGTTGAATGAGCCTGCGCCTTCGCGAGCAAGCCCGCTCCCACAGTGGGGCCAACGTACAAGTTTCACAGCGTAAAACTTGTACGCACTATTGAACAAACCCGCGCGCCACTTGTTTGAATAAACGTCTCGCCGAAAGAAATATCCTTTCACAAAGGGCCAACAACCCTCCCGTCCTATTTCATCAGCCTACTAAAAAACCAATTACACCGTAATATCTTGCCTCTTTTTTTGTAGGAAACTTCTGAAATTGAAGTTGCATGCCCGTCTCTTCATACGGCCCTGGTTGTAAGTGGGCTAAGGTGCGCGCTTTATTCAAGTTCGCAGGGTAATTTATTCATGAACTCCGTTTTCATTGTCGACGATCATCCGGTCATCCGCCTCGCCGTTCGCATGCTTCTGGAGCATGAGGGCTATAAGGTCGTAGGAGAAACTGACAACGGCGTCGACGCGATGCAAATGGTGCGCGAATGCATGCCAGACCTGGTTATCCTGGACATCAGTATTCCCAAACTCGACGGGCTGGAAATCCTCTCGCGCTTCAACGCCATGACCACTCCGCTCAAAACGCTGGTGCTCACGGCCCAGTCGCCGACGCTCTTCGGCATTCGATGCATGCAGTCCGGCGCCTCTGGGTATGTGTGTAAACAGGAAGACCTCAGCGAACTTGTCAGCGCAATCAAAGCAGTATTGTCCGGCTATAACTACTTTCCCAGCCAGGCGCTGAATCCGGTACGTGCGGATGATCCACGCAGTGTCGAGCTGGACCTTTTCAAAAGCGTCAATGATCGGGAACTGATGGTGCTGCAACTTTTTGCCCAGGGCCGTACCAACAAGGAAATAGCCAAGGGAATGTTTCTGAGCAATAAGACCGTCAGTACTTATAAGAAACGGCTGATGCAGAAACTCAAGGTCAAGTCCTTGGTCGAGCTGATTGAAATGGCGAAGCGCAACGCGCTGGTGTGAGAAAAAACAGGATGCTCAGACGCATAACCGAATATCTCCTGCTGATCAGCGCGGCGTTATATACAGGAGTGCTCACGGCGGCACCGGATGCGCCCGAGCAATACACGCTGCTGGGGCGTTCGTCCACGGCCCACACCGAGGTCAAGCTGGATGATGTTTACCGCGCCTGGCTACAGGATCGGCAAGCGCTGGTCCTGGGAACGTCCGCCCCGGATTACCCGCCCTTCGATCTCTCTACCAGCGGACGCGACTACGAAGGCCTGACAGCCGATTATGCCGACATCATCGCCAAGGCCACCGGCCTGCCCATAAGCGTCCTGCGCTTCGGTTCCCGCGAGGCGGCCATGGCCGCACTCAAGCATGGGCAAATCGACATGCTTGGCACCGCCAACGGTTTCGAAGCGCGCAACCCCGACATTGTGCTGTCCACGCCGTACGCAGTGGACCAACCCGTTCTCGTCACCCGAACGAATGAAAACCGATCCCTGACTGACGATCTCGAGGGGTTGCGGCTGAGCATGGTCTATCACTATCTGCCGCTACGGGAAATTGAACAACTCTACCCCAAGGCACTCATCACCACCTACCCGTCCTACCAGAACGCCATCAACGCCGTCGCCTTCGGCCAGGCCGACGTATTTCTCGGCGATACCCTTTCCACCCACTACATGATCAATAAGGGCTACTTGAGCAATATCCGCATGGCCAGCTTCGGCAAACACGAATCCCATGGTTTCGGCTTCGCCGTACGACGTAGCGATACCCGTTTGCTGGAGGTGATCAACGCTACGCTGAACCAGGTTTCCATTGCCGAGCAAGCCGCCATCTCCAAGCGCTGGAGTGCAGGCAGCGACTTGTACCTCACGGACCACAGGATACAGCTGACCGACCGCGAGCAACGCTGGCTGGCCCGGCATCCGGTAGTCCGGGTGGTGGTGAACGACACCTCCGCGCCCTTCACCTTCTTCGATGCCGATGGTGATTTTCGCGGCATCAGTGCCGACCTGCTGGAGCTGATTCGGCTGCGCACCGGCCTACGCCTGGACATCCAGCGTCGCCAGAACGACAGCGAAATGATCGCTGCGGTCCTGAACGATCAAGCCGACATGATCGCTGCGCTTTTGCCCAGCAGCGAACGACAACTCCAGTTGAAGTTCAGCCGCCCCTACATCGACAGCTCGTTCGTCCTGCTGACCCGCAAACAGTCCGGTACGCCCACGACACTCGATCAGTTCAGCCACGCCAGCCTGGCAATCTCCAAAGGCAACCCGATCATTGAATGGATAAGCAGCCAGTACCCGAACATTCGGATCATCGAAACGGACGGCCCCTTGCGCGCCGTGGAAATGCTCGCCCATGGCCAGGTCGACGGCAGCGTGCACTCGCAAGTAATGGCCAACTACTTCATCTCTTCCTATGCGTGGCGCGACAGGTTGCAAATCAGCAGCACAGTGGGCACCCGACAGGCCATGTTCGCGCTGGCTACGGCAAAAAACGCCACAACGTTGAACGCCATCCTTGACAAAGCCCTGACCAGCATCGATCCCGACGAACTGGGCGTCATCAACAACCGCTGGCGCGGTTACGTCTCACCCTCGGAACATACCTGGCGCACCTACAACCGCCTGTTCCTCCAGATCGGCGTGGGCGTTGGCCTGTTGCTGCTATTTTCCCTGGCGTGGAACGCCTACATGCAACACCAGATCAGGCAACGCCAACGGGCGGAACTGGCCCTCAATGATCAGCTCGAATTCATGCATTCGCTGCTCAACGGCACCCCCCACCCCATCTACGTGAGGGATCGCAACGGCGTCCTGCAAAGCTGCAACGACAGTTACCTGCAAACGTTCGACGCCAAACGTGAAGACGTCATTGGCAAGAACCTGATGCCAGCTTCCATGAGCAACGCCTTCGAAGCCCAGGAGTACCAGGCGGACTACCAACGCGTCATGGCTGAAGGCACCGCCCTGATCATGGATCGCCCTCTGCACATCAAGGACAGGAAACTGACGATCTATCACTGGATCCTCCCCTACCGAAACTCCGCCGCCGAAGTGCAAGGCATCATTGGCGGCTGGATCGACATCAGTGAGCGGCGCCAGCTGTTCGAGGAACTGCGTGCGTCCAAGCAACAGGCCGATGACGCGAACCGCGCCAAAAGCACATTCCTGGCAACCATGAGCCATGAAATCCGCACCCCCATGAACGCGGTGATTGGCATGCTTGAGTTGGCCCTGAAACACGCAGACAAAGGCCACGTGGACCGCTCGACCATCGAAGTCGCCTACGAGTCGGCCTCCGGTATGCTCGAGCTGATAGGCGACATCCTGGACATCGCCCGTATCGAATCCGGCCACCTGAGCCTGACCCCCGAGCGAGTCAATCTCAAGACCCTGCTGCAATCGGTCATACGGGTATTCGAGGGCGTGGCCCGGCAGAAAAACCTGGCGCTGTCCCTGCAATTCGACGCCGCCGAGGGCAACCCCGACGCGTTGATGGACCCGTTGCGATTCAAGCAGGTGCTGTCGAACCTGATCAGCAATGCGCTCAAATTTACCGAGCAGGGCCACGTGGCGATCAAGGTCCGGCTGTCTCCAACCGACCGGGACGACGTCTTGCAAATGCACCTGGAGGTCAATGACAGCGGCATCGGTATTGGTCCGGCAGACCTGCAACGTTTGTTCGAGCCTTTTGCCCAAGTCGATAACACCAGTCGGATGGCCCGCAACGGCGCGGGGTTGGGGTTGGTGATCAGTCGCAACCTGTGCCGGATGATGGGCGGTAGCCTGCACATGAGCAGCCAACCCGGCGTCGGCACCCAGGTCCAGGTCCGCCTGCAACTGACCGTCCTGTCGACGGAGCCGGTTCGCCCCCCACCTGAACCGGTCATCGAGACGGCTCAGGCCACCCTGAACATCCTGATCGTGGACGATCATCCCGCCAACCGCCTGCTGATGTCGCAGCAGTTGGAATACCTGGGCCATCACTACCAGGTCGCCCATGATGGTGCCCACGGGCTCGAGGTCTGGCAAAAGCACCATTTCGATCTGGTCATCGCCGATTGCAACATGCCCATCATGAACGGCTACGAACTGGCCCGGTCGATTCGTCGCGAGGAGTCCGAGCAGCAACGACCGCCCTGCACCCTCCTGGGGTTCACTGCCAATGCCCAACCGGAGGAAAAACAACGCTGCCAGGACGCTGGGATGGACGATTGCCTGTTCAAGCCAATCAGCCTGAGCGCCTTGAGCCAATGGATCAAGGCCGTCAAACCCGCCGGCAGAACAGCGGCTTTCAGCATACAAAGCCTGCAGGCATTGACCGGTGGCGACCCGTCATCCAACCGGCGCCTGCTGGCTGAATTACTCAGCAGCAGCCGCTCGGACCGCCAAGAGTTACTCGATGTCGCCCGCGGCGCAAACCGCCAAGCGCTGAGCGAAACGGCGCACAAGATAAAAGGCGTCGCCCGCATCGTCCAGGCGACGTCGCTGATCCAGCGGTGCGAGGCGCTGGAGCGCGCATGTCACCAGGCGCAGGCACCTGAGCGACTCAGCGATTGCATCGACGCCCTTGACCGCGCCATGACCGAACTGGAGCGGGACCTCGAAACGGAGATCGCCAAGGCAAAATAATCCAGCGTTTACTATGCTATTCGCTTAGCAGTGCGTACCTGGGAGGGTTCTCGAGCGGTTTCCCGTGCACGCGGCAACACCCATCGAGAACGCCCCTCTGACTCTTGGAGTGACTGCAATGTCCAGCGCACCGCGTCCGGAAAAACGCCGGTTCCCCCTGCACATCCACATCAGCGTGATGTTTACCCTGCTTTTGTTGCTGACCGGGGTCGGATTGGGGATTTTCCATTATCGGCAAACCACGCAGATCATCCTGTCCAGCAGTGAAAAACTGTTCAACCGTATTGAACAGGATGTGCGCCTGGATCTTTACGATACCTACGAACCTATTCGCCACCTGTTGAGCCTGCTGGCCGACTATCCAGCGACGCGCACGCCCCAGATGGCGCAACGCCTGGCCCTGCTCGTGCCCTTCAGCCAGGCACTGCGGGACAACCCGAACCTGGCGTCGTTGTACCTGGGCGATCAGCACGGCAACTTCCTGATGGTCCGGCCGTTGCGCACCGCAGCCCTGAAAGCCGCCCTGCAAGCACCGACCGACGCGGCCTACCAGGTCTGGACCGTTGAGCGGGCAACCGAGCAAGACCCGGTTCAATCCCAATCGCTGTTCTACGACGAGACGCTGACGCTCATCGGGCGTCGGGACGTTGCCGACGAGCGCTACGATCCGCGCAGCCGCAGCTGGTTTCGCAACGCCGCCGGCAGCACCGAGCAGATCACCACCGAGCCCTACGTTTTTTTCTCCACCCATAACGTCGGCACCACCCTCGCCCGACGCAGTGGCGAGCAGGCTGTCATCGGCGCCGACCTGACCCTGGCGGCCCTGTCCCAGACCCTGGCCAAACATAAGGTGACCGCCGGCACCGAAGTCGTCCTGCTCGACCCCAAGGGCAACGCAGTGGGCTATCCCGACAGCAGCCGGCTACTCGCCGACGCCCAGTCGGCACGCCTGATCAAAGCCCGCGACCTCAGCCCGGCCATCGCCGCTGCGCTCGATGACAACACCGACACCACGCGCCTGGAAGCGGCCGGACGCCAGTGGATCGTTTCTCGCAGCCACATGCAGGAAGGCGGGCCCCAAGGCCTGGAACTGGCGTTGCTGGTCCCTGAAGATGAGCTGCTGGACAATGCCTATCGCATGCGCTGGCAAGGCGCGCTCATCACCCTCGCCACCCTGCTGCTGTGCCTGCCCCTGGGTTGGCTGACGTCCCGGATTCTGGTCAAGCCTTTGCGTGAACTGGTGCAGGAGGCCGATGCCATTCGCAGCTTTGACTTCAACTATCCGGTGTCCCGTCGCTCCCCCGTGCTGGAGGTCGACCAGTTGAGCGTATCGATGGCGCGCATGAAAGAGACCTTGGCGAGTTTCTTTGAAATCACCGCCAGCCTGCGTGCTGAAACCCGCTTCGCCCCGTTGCTGGAGCGGGTGTTATTTGAAACCGTGAAGATCGGCCAGGCCCAAGCCGGCCTGATCTACCTGCGCGAGAACGACGACAATCGGGTCAAGCCGTATGGGCTGGTAATCGATGGAACGCCCAGGGACCTCAACGCCTTCAAGCTGCGCAGTCATGAGCTACAGACTGGCGACAGCCCGCAATGGCTCCAGCAACTGGCCACCTCGGACAACCTCGTGACCTCCCTCGGCTTCGAACAGGCGGCCGATCTGCAGAGCGTCCTGCGGGCACTGGACTCGCCGCGGGTCCACTTGATCGGTATTCGCCTGCGCAATCGACACCAGGAAACCGTCGGCGTACTGGTACTGCTGATCACCGACAGCGGCACCGAAACCGACCTGGAAAAACTGCAGCCCGATCGCATCGCCTTCCTGCAGGCCGTGTCCGGTGTCGCCGCCCTGAGCATCGAGGGTCAGCGTCTGCAAGCCAGACAAAAGCAGTTGCTGGACGCCTTCATCCAATTGCTGGCCGGCGCGATCGATGCCAAGAGTCCCTACACCGGCGGCCATTGCCAGCGGGTGCCGGTCCTGACCTTGATGCTCGCTCAGGCCGCCGCTGCCAGCCAGGCGCCGGCATTCAACGCCTATCGGCCAACGGAGGATGAATGGGAAGCCCTGCACATCGCCGCCTGGCTGCACGATTGCGGCAAAGTCACCACCCCCGAATACGTGGTCGACAAAGCCACCAAGCTGGAGACCCTGAACGACCGGATCCACGAGATACGCACCCGCTTCGAGGTGCTCAAGCGCGACGCCTGGGTCGATTACTGGCAGGCCGTGGCAAGCGGCGGCGAGCTGTCCTCCCTGGCGCAGCAGCGCGACGCGACATTGACGGCCCTGGATGACGACTTTACCTTCGTCGCCCGCTGCAACCTGGGTTCCGAAGCCATGGCCGAGGCCGATCTGCAACGCCTGCAACAGATTGCCCAACGCCCGTGGACCCGGACCCTCGATGATCGCCTGGGGGTTTCCTGGGAAGAGAACCGACGCCAGGACCGCACACTCAAGCCGACACTACCGGTCACTGAATCGCTGCTGGCAGACAAGCCCGAGCATCTGCTCGAGCGCCACGCGGCCGAACTGATCCCGGCGGACAACCCGTGGGGCTTCCAGCTCGATGTACCGGCCTGGAAATACAACCGCGGCGAGCTCTACAACCTGAGCATCCCTCGGGGCACGCTGACCCGCGAGGAGCGCTACGTCATCAACCATCATATGGTGCAGACGATCCTGATGCTCAGCCAGTTGCCCTTCCCCAGTCACCTGGACAACGTCGCGGAGATCGCTGGCGGTCATCACGAGAAGATGGACGGCAGTGGTTATCCCAAGCGCCTCAAACGCGAAGAGATGAGCCTGCCGGCGCGCATGATGGCCATTGCCGACATTTTCGAAGCGCTGACGGCAGCCGACCGCCCCTACAAAAAAGCGAAGAAACTGAGCGAGGCCCTGGGCATCATGGCCACCATGTGCCGTGACGCCCATATCGATCCCGAATTGTTCGGGCTGTTCATCGATGAAAAGATCTACCTGAGCTACGCCAACCAGTTCCTCGACCCGCACCAGATCGATGAAGTCGATCCCCACAGCCTGCTGCTCAAGGCAGGGCTGAAGGCATGAAAGCCATTCCTGTAGGAGCTGCCGAGCGAAGCGAGGCTGCGATCTTTCCACTGCCGATTGAATCTCAAGCGAAAGATCAAATTGAATCCCAAGCGAAAGATCAAAAGATCGTCCGAACGCGGCCCGAGCCTTCGCCCGCGCCTACAGAAAGCGAGTCAGCAATCCGTCAGGCGCAGGAAGATCGCGGCCAACTGCTCGATGCCGGCTTGGTCATGCTCGGTAAAGCGCGCCAGTTTCGGGCTGTCCAGGTCGAGCACGCCGATCAGGCGCCCGTCCTTGACCAGCGGCACCACCAGCTCGCTGTTCGACGCGCTGTCGCAGGCGATGTGCCCGGCGAAGGCATGGACGTCTTCGACGCGCTGGGTCTGCCGGGTCGCGGCCGCCGTCCCGCACACGCCGCGGCCAAAGGGGATCCGCACGCAGGCGATCTGGCCCTGGAACGGTCCCAGGACCAGCTCTTCGTTGCGATTGAGGTAAAAACCGGCCCAGTTCAGATCATCCAGCTGACTGGACAGGAAAGCCGAGAACTGCGCGGCATTGGCGATGAAGTCATGCTCATCGGCCAGCAAGGACTCCAGCTGTGCCGATAACAACGCGTAGCCGTCAAGGCCGACTCCGGTGCCATTCAAATCGATCATGCCTTGTGCTCCAACAATTTCAGGCCTACCCAATAACGGGCAAACTGATAAGCGCAACGTCCGTTGCGGTTGCCGCGACCGGTTGCCCAGCGCACCGCCAGTACATCCAGCGCTTCGTCGCGCTGCCAGGCCAGCCCGGCCTTGGCCGCCAGCTCGCCGATCCAGTGCTCCACCACGTTGAGGAAATGCTCCTGGGTAAACGGATAAAACGACAGCCACAGGCCAAAGCGGTCGGACAAGGCGATCTTGTCCTCCACCGCTTCGCTGGGGTGAAGTTCGCCGTCGACTCGTTTCCAGTTCTCGTTGTCGCTTTCCTTTTCCGGCACCAGGTGACGACGGTTGGAGGTGGCATACAGCAGCACGTTGTCCGGCGCCTGCTCCAGGGATCCATCCAACACGCTCTTGAGCACCCGGTAATCGCCTTCACCGGATTCGAACGACAAGTCATCGCAGAACAGCACGAAGCGCTGGGGCAGTTTCGCAACCTGTTCGACCACGCGGGGCAGATCGGCCAGGTGATCGCGTTCGATCTCGATCAACCGCAGGCCCTGCTGGGCATGTTCAGCCAGCAGGGCGCGTACCAGAGACGACTTTCCGGTGCCACGCGAGCCCCAGAGCAAGGCATGGTTGGCGGGCATGCCATCGATGAACTGACGGGTGTTGCGGCCCAGTTGCTCGACTTGGCGGTCCACGCCGATCAGGTCCGACAGGCGCATCTCGAGGCTGACCTGCAGCGGCAGCAGGTAGCCGCTGCGCCCATCGCGCTGCCAACGAGCGGCCAGGGTCTGGGTCCAATCGATGGCGGGTCGGGGCGCCGGCAGCAAAGGTTCGATCCGGGCCAGCACGGCATCGGCACGCTCAAGAAAAGCATTCAATCGCGAGTCCACGTCTTCTCCTCGGACAGGTTCACAGTAATGATGGCGCTACAGCAACGAAACGCCGTATCCAGTGGCGGGTCTACTTCACACAATACACACCGGCTGCAGCGGACTTCAGAGATGATCAGCTATGCTTGACTGGCGAAGGGAAACGTAAGTGGCTCATCACCCCATGGACATCAAATTCACCCAACGGCTTTCCTACAAGCAGGCCCGCCTGACCGTCCTGGTGGGCTTTGTGTTGGGCACCTTGCTCAGCCTGATGCAGATCGGCATCGATTATGCCAGCGAAGACGCGTCGATCAACCGTGAAATCCTCTCGCTGCTGGAAATCAGCCACAACCCGGCCTCGCGCATCGCCTACAACATCGACGCCGAACTCGCCCAGGAGCTGTCCATGGGCCTGTTGCGCTCACCGGCCATCATCGGGGCCGATCTGGTCGACAACAACAATACCGTGCTCGCCAGCGTCAAGCGGCCCGAGCTGCAAAGCAGCAACCGGTTCATCAGCGACTTCCTGTTCGGCGCCCAGCGTCAGTTCGAGGACCGGCTCTACCTGGATCACCTGCCCGCCGAGTCCCTGGGCACACTGCGACTGGACGTCGACACCTATGCGTTCGGCAGTCGTTTCCTGCGCCGTGCCGAGGTCACCTTGCTCAACGGCTTCGCCCGCAGCCTGATCCTGACCGGCCTGCTGCTGGCTCTGTTCTACGTGATGCTGACCAAGCCCTTGGTGCGGGTCATCCGCGAACTGAGCAGCCGCGATCCGAGCAGCAGCGAACAGAACCACCTGGAATGTCCCTCCGGCCACCAGTCCGATGAAATCGGCGTATTGGTTTCCGTCGCCAACCAACAATTCGAAAATATCTCCACCGAAATCCAGCAGCGGCGCACGGCCGAAAATCGCCTCACCGAATACCTGGCGCAACTGGAGAACATCGTCTCGGCACGCACCGCCGAACTCAAGGCCATCAATGCCCGTCTCAGCCAGTCCAACGAGGAACTGGAAGTGGCCCGGCGCACGGCCCTGGACATGGCCGAAGCCCGCTCTGTGTTCCTCGCCAACATGAGCCATGAGATCCGCACACCGCTCAACGGCCTGCTGGGAATGATTGCCCTGTCCCTGGACGGTCCCCTGACGGCCGAACAACAGCAGCAGCTATCGATTGCCCATGACTCGGGCAAGGTATTGGTCGAACTGCTCAACGACATCCTCGATCTGTCGAAATTCGACGCCGGTCAACTGGAGCTCGAACGCATCCCGTTCGACCTCGGCTCCCTGGTCGAGGACACCGCCAACCTGCTTTCCCAGAACGCGGCCCCCAGTGTCGAGCTGGCCTGCCTGATCGATCCGCAGTTCCCGGCGCAGGTACTCGGCGACCCGACGCGGGTGCGCCAGATCGTCAGCAACCTGCTGTCCAACGCATTGAAATTCACGCGCTTCGGCCGGGTCGACCTGAAGTTGAGTCATTACGAAGGTGGCGTGCGCATCGAGGTCTGCGACACAGGGATCGGTATTCCCCAGGAAGCTCAGGCAAGAATCCTGCAGCCGTTCACCCAGGCCGGCGCCGGGATTACCCGCCAGTTTGGTGGCACCGGGCTGGGCCTGGCACTGACCTACAACCTCTGCGAAGCCATGCAGGGCCGGTTGACCATCAGTTCCGAAGCCGGCTTTGGCAGTCAGTTCTGTGCCGACCTGCCCCTGCCCTGCCATCTCCCGGCCACGCCGGTCGAACCGTTGCGCGGCAACGTCGTCGCCATCACCGCCAACAGCAGCGGGCTGGCCGAGTTGCTGAGCATGCTGTTGCCGGGGTGGGGTCTGGATTATGTGCAACGCACCATCGATGACGGGTTGCTGGGGCTCACGCCCGACGTACTGATTACCGACTGCCCGGAATGCCTGTTCAACCTGCGGCCAACCTTTGACGCACCGATCCTGCTGGTGACCGCCTATGGCAGCTTCATGCCCAGCGCAGAAGCCGCCGCCCTCGCCCCGCTGATACAACAGGCCCGGCCACTGGCGCGCCATGCGCTGTACCAGATTCTGCGGCGCGCCATGCAAAGCGAGGCGACCGTCATCAATGAGACACAGATCGAAACCCTGGCGCCGTCCAAGCGTGGACGGGTGCTGTTGGTGGAGGACAACCCGGTCAACCAACTGGTGGCCAAGGGGATGCTGGTAAAGCTGGGCTGCGAAGTCACCGTCGCGGCCCATGGCGCCGAAGCCCTGGATCAACTGGAACAGCAGGTGTTCGACCTGGTGTTGATGGACTGCAACATGCCGGTGATGGATGGCTACGAGGCCAGCCGACAGATCCGCCAAAGCGGGCGTTGGTCGGACCTGCCGGTTGTCGCCCTGACGGCCAACGCAATGCCCGAGGAACGCGAACGCTGCCGTGCGGCCGGCATGAACGATTACCTGTCCAAGCCATTCCGACGCGAAGAACTGGCGGCAGTGCTGGACCAGTGGGTGCCGACTACGTCAGTGCTTTGATCTGGCCCAACAGGTGATCGAGACCGTCTCGCAACGCTCCGAGGCGGTCCAGATCAACGCCGCTGTCACACAACAGGCGGGCCTTGAGCGGACCGACCTGTTCACGCAAGGCTCGCCCTGCCGTCGTCAGGCTCAAGTGCACCTCTCGCTCGTCCCGGGCCGAACGCTGGCGCTGGACCAGGTCCAGCTGTTCCAGGCGCTTGAGCAGCGGCGTCAGCGTGCCGGAGTCCAGCAGCAAACGCTCACCCAGGGCCTTGACCGTCGGCTGTGGCGGGGCCATGTCCTGCCATTCCCACAGCACCAGCATCGCCAGGTATTGCGGATAGGTCAGGCCGAGTTGATCGAGCATTGGCTTGTAGCCACGGATCACTGCACGCGAAGCAGCGTACAGCTTGAAGCACAACTGGCTGTCGAGTTTCAGCGAATCGACTGACAGGTCATTCATTTGAGCAGCGCTTCGATCTCGCCAGTCAGGTCCTGGGGCTTGGTGGTCGGGGCAAAACGCTTGACCACCTGACCGTCCTTGCCGATCAGGAACTTGGTGAAATTCCACTTGATGCCTTTGGACCCCAGCACGCCGGGAGCCCGCTGTTTAAGCTGGACAAACAGGGGATGGGCGTTGGCGCCGTTGACCTCTATTTTCTTGAACAGCGGAAAACTCACACCGAAGTTCAGCTCACAGAACTCGGTGATCGCCCCCTCGTTGCCCGGCTCCTGCTTACCGAACTGATTGCAGGGAAAACCCAACACCACCAGGCCCTGGTCCTTGTAGGTCTGCCACAGTGCCTCAAGCCCCTTGTACTGCGGGGTAAACCCGCACTGGCTGGCCGTGTTGACCACCAGCACTGCCTTGCCGGCGAAATCGGCGAGGGTCTTTTGCTCACCCTTGATGGTGGTGCATGGGATGCTCAGCAGGTTGTCGCTCATGACAAGGCTCCAGATGGGAAGAAGAGGAGTCTGAAGATAGCGAGCAATTAAATTGCATGCAATTTAATTATCGAAAAGCTCCACACAACAGACTGTGGGAGCAAAGCTTGCCCGCGATGAAGACGATGCGGTCTTTCACAGATCCGGGCGCCCTGTTTCGCGAGCAAGCTTTGCTCCCAGCGAATTATTCTCGAGGGACCAGATCCAGGCACACCGAGTTGATGCAATACCGCAAACCCGTGGGCGGCGGGCCGTCGGGGAAGACGTGGCCCAGGTGGGCGTCGCATTTGGCGCAGACCACCTCGGTGCGAATCATGCCGTGGCTGACGTCCCGTACCTCCACCACCGCGCTGCCCTCGATCGGCGCGTAGAAACTCGGCCAGCCACAACCGGAATCGAATTTGGTCTGCGAATCGAACAACGGCTCGTTGCAGCAGATGCAGTGGTACACGCCGTCGGTCTTGGTGGCGTTGTACTTACCGGAAAATGGCCGTTCGGTGCCCTTCAGCCGACAGACGTTGTACTGCTCCGGGTCGAGCATGGAGCGCCATTCTTCAAGAGTTTTGTCCAACTTTTCCATCGTCCTACCTCGGCAATTGAAAAAGCCCGATCCGATGCTTTTCCGCAGATCGGGTGGCACGTATGATTGCGCCTCGTCAGACGCCAGTCTGGCATTCACGTCATGCGCATTCAAACGGATTGTGGCGCCTATGCCGCGTCAGGCCTGGGCACAGACGCAGGATTCCCAGTACGGCCGTTCATACGCCGCCTGGATCGTTCATTTTCGGGAACACATCGCCATGCAGGTCAGCAAATCGAACAAGCTCGCCAACGTCTGCTACGACATTCGCGGCCCGGTGCTCAAGCACGCCAAACGCCTGGAAGAGGAAGGCCATCGCATCCTCAAGCTGAACATCGGTAACCCGGCCCCCTTTGGTTTCGAAGCGCCCGATGAAATCCTCCAGGACGTCATCCGCAACCTGCCGACCGCCCAGGGCTACAGCGACTCCAAGGGCCTGTTCAGCGCCCGCAAGGCCGTGATGCAGTACTACCAGCAGAAGCAGGTCGAAGGCGTTGGCATCGAGGACATCTACCTGGGTAATGGCGTGTCCGAGCTGATCGTGATGTCCATGCAGGCCCTGCTCAACAATGGCGACGAAGTGCTGGTGCCGGCGCCGGACTATCCGCTGTGGACCGCTGCCGTGAGCCTGTCCGGTGGCAACCCGGTGCATTACCTGTGCGACGAACAGGCCGATTGGTTTCCCGACCTGGCGGACATCAAGGCCAAGATCACGCCCAACACCAAGGCACTGGTGATCATCAACCCGAACAACCCGACCGGCGCCGTGTATTCCAGGGAAGTGCTGCTGGGCATGCTGGAACTGGCCCGCCAGCACAACCTGGTGGTGTTCTCCGACGAGATCTACGACAAGATCCTCTACGACGATGCCGTGCACATCTGCACTGCCTCCCTGGCACCGGACCTGCTGTGCCTGACCTTCAACGGCCTGTCCAAATCCTATCGGGTAGCGGGTTTCCGCTCAGGCTGGGTCGCCATTTCCGGTCCCAAGCATCACGCCCAGAGCTACATCGAAGGCATCGACATGCTGGCCAACATGCGCCTGTGTGCCAACGTGCCAAGCCAGCACGCGATCCAGACGGCGCTGGGCGGCTACCAGAGCATCAACGACCTGATCCTGCCCCAGGGCCGTCTGCTGGAGCAGCGCAATCGAACCTGGGAACTGCTCAACGACATTCCTGGCGTCAGTTGCGTCAAGCCGATGGGCGCGCTGTATGCCTTCCCGCGGATCGACCCGAAGGTCTGCCCGATCCACAACGATGAAAAGTTTGTCCTCGACCTGCTGTTGTCCGAGAAGCTGCTGGTGGTCCAGGGCACGGCGTTCAACTGGCCGTGGCCGGATCACTTCCGCGTCGTCACCCTGCCGCGGGTCGATGACCTCGATCAGGCCATTGGCCGGATCGGCAACTTCCTCAAGTCCTACCGTCAATAAGCCAGACAGCGTGCGGGGAGTCCTCACCTCGCACGCTGTTTGATTCAGCAACATATCCGCTCTGCCGACTACGCAAGGCCTTCTACACTAGGGGCTGGACAGCCAATGGGCTCCCGGCTCAACGTTCACGGGGGGGTAGGCACCATATTTTTTCCTCAGTCACTTTCAGAAAAGTCTTTCAAACATTTAGGACGGCTGTAGGACACAGTTTGAAATAGTCGGCGAGTTGAATAGCCTGCGGCGGCACCTTATATACCCCGCATAACGCTACATCTTTAGCACGAGGAGATTTTCACAACCATGATGCGCATCCTGCTGTTCTTGGCCACTAACCTGGCGGTCGTGCTGATTGCCAGCATCACCCTGAGCCTCTTCGGCTTCAACGGGTTCATGGCGGCCAATGGGGTTGATCTCAACCTCAATCAGCTGCTGATTTTCTGTGCGGTGTTCGGTTTCGCCGGTTCCCTTTTCTCGCTGTTCATCTCCAAGTGGATGGCGAAGATGAGCACCAGCACCCAGATCATCAGCCAACCGCGCACTCGCCACGAACAATGGCTGCTGCAAACCGTCGAGCAGTTGTCCCGCGAAGCCGGTATCAAGATGCCGGAAGTCGGTATCTTCCCGGCCTACGAGGCCAACGCCTTCGCCACCGGCTGGAACAAGAACGACGCACTGGTCGCCGTCAGCCAGGGTTTGCTCGAGCGGTTCTCGCCCGATGAAGTAAAGGCCGTGCTGGCCCACGAGATCGGCCACGTCGCCAACGGCGACATGGTGACCCTGGCACTGATCCAGGGCGTGGTGAACACCTTTGTGATGTTCTTCGCCCGTATCATCGGCAATTTCGTCGACAAGGTGATTTTCAAGAACGAAGAAGGCCAGGGCGTTGCCTATTACGTGGCGACCATCTTCGCCGAACTGGTACTGGGCATCCTCGCCAGCACGATCGTCATGTGGTTCTCGCGCAAGCGTGAATTCCGCGCCGACGACGCCGGTGCACGCCTGGCCGGCACCAGCGCCATGATCGGTGCCCTGCAACGCCTGCGCGCCGAGCAAGGCTTACCGGTGCACATGCCCGACACCCTGAATGCCTTTGGCATCAACGGTGGCATCAAGCAGGGCCTGGCTCGCATGTTCATGAGTCACCCGCCGCTGGAAGAGCGTATTGACGCACTGCGTCGTCGGGGTTGATAGCTGGGCTCAAAAAACCGCAGTAATGTTGTTCACTTAGAACAAACGGCGCTTCTTTCAGAAATGGGAAGCGCCGTTTTTTTTGGTTTTGTTGTTTTGGTGTGTATATCCGTTATTTAGGTAACGGCTGCTTATGGTTCCGCTCTTACAGCGGCTCACTTTTGAGAAGCGCAAAAGTAAGCAAAACGCTTCATGCCCCACCACTTCGTGCCCTCGCCTAGGCTCGGCGTGCCCTCACTCCGGCATTGCTCCGTGGGCCGCCGCGAAGGGCCCACGGAGCAATGCCGGAGTGAGGGCATGCCGAGCCCTAGCGAGGCACCGAGTGGTGGGGCAAAGCGCTTTTGGTTACTTTTGGCGCTCTTCCAAAAGTGACCCGCTGTAAGAGCGGAACCCTAAGCCGCCGTTACCGCAGCAACGGATATGTACTCGATCAACAAAATCCAGGCCACCCCCAATGGCATCAGCACAACCACCGCTTCAACCTCTGGACAGCCAATAAACACGCTCATCCAGCCGCTTCACACCTGCCTGCAAAAACTTCCAGCTCTCTCCCAGTACATCCTGTTCCTGCAAGACCTCCAGCCGCCAGACATCCCCCAGCAGCCGCTGCACCTCATCATCCCCGACAGAGAACGGTGGGCCAGGCATTTCATCCTGGTTGTAATCCAAGGTAATCAACAAGCCGACCCCATCGGGCAGGATCTTCTGCAGATGAGCCGCGTACCGTTCCCGCATCGGCACCGGCAACGCGATTAATGCAGCGCGGTCGTACAGTGCCGTGCAATCGGCCACGTCCTGCGGGCCCAGGGCAAAGAAATCACCGCAACGGATTTCGATATCACCGGACCGAAACACCTTGAATGCGCCCTCTTCACTGATGGTCGGCTCAAGCTGATGTTCAAGGAAAAAATCAGTGGCGGCTTTTTCCGACAATTCCACGCCCAACACCGAATACCCCTGGTGGGCAAGCCACAGTAGATCCAGGCTTTTGCCACACAACGGCACCAGCACCCGACTGCCCCGCTCTAACCCCAGTTGCGGCCAGAAACGTTGCAGGTAGGGGTTAACCTCCAGCAAGTGAAAACCAATCTGGTTGGATGACCAGCGCTTGTGCCAAAACTCGGGCTCCATGATTCACTCCAAAGAATTCGATAAAAACGGGTTGAAACTTATATTAGATTTAGATCACTGACCTAACGGAAGATGACCCCATCTTAACGCTCAGGAGTCCCTTCATGCTGCCCAGCCTGTTTATCTCCCATGGCTCTCCGATGCTCGCCCTGGAACCCGGCGACAGCGGTCCGGCATTGGCTCGCCTGGTCGCTCAATTGCCCAAGCCCAAGGCCATCGTCATCGTGTCCGCCCACTGGGAAAGCAATGAACTGTTGGTCAGCGCCAATCCGCAGCCGCACACCTGGCACGACTTCGGCGGTTTTCCACCCGCCCTGTATGAGGTGCGCTACCCCGCGCCTGGCGATCCTCAACTGGCGAGGCAAGTCGCAGACATGCTCAACGCCGCGCACCTGCCGGCACGCCTCGACCTTCAACGGCCGTCCGACCATGGTGTCTGGGTGCCATTATCCTTGATGTACCCCGAGGCCGACATCCCGGTGGTGCAGGTTTCCCTGCCCAGCCGCCAGGGACCGGTGTTGCAGACACAGGTCGGCCAAGCCCTGGCAAACCTGCGCCAGCAGGATATCTTGCTGATCGGTTCCGGCAGCATCACCCATAACCTGCGCGACCTGAACGGGAACGCCGGCCCCGACAGCATTGAGCCCTGGGCCAAGGCCTTTCGCGATTGGATGGTTGAGAAGCTGGCGGCCAACGACGAGACGGCGCTGCATGATTACCGTCGCCAAGCACCGAACGCCGTGCGCAGCCACCCCAGCGATGAGCACTTGCTGCCGCTGTATTTTGCCCGGGGTGCAGGGGGCAAGTTCAGCGTTGCCCATGCAGGGTTCACGATGGGGACGCTGGGGATGGACATCTATCGGTTCGACTGATTGACCGAGTCGCTCCATTCGCGAGCAAGCCCGCCCCAACACTGGACTGCAGCGCACGCAAATACGCCGCTCACTGCAATCACCTGTGGGAGCGGGCTTGCTCGCGAACGGGACAACGCCAATCAACCTGAAGGAACACCAAACGACAGGCGAAAAAAATCCCCGAACCAGTCGGGGATTTTTTATGTTCGATCAATCAGCCCGAGAGCCGATCAATCTTCGCGATAGCGACGCAGCTTAAGCTGCTTGCCTGCCACACGGGTGTCTTTCAACTTGGTCAGCAACTTCTCCAGACCATCTTCCGGCAGCTCTACCAGGCTGAAGCTGTCACGCACCTGGATGCGGCCGATCGCTTCGCGGGCCAGGCCGCCTTCGTTGAGGATGGCACCCAGCAGGTTCTTGGCGGCGATGCCGTCACGGGCACCCAGCGCGGTACGGCAGCGAGCACGGCCTTCGGCCAGCGGGATCGGAGCACGACGCTCGCGATCACCACGGTCCGGACGGTCACCGGTGCGCTCAGGACGATCGCCACGTGGTGCGTTGTTCGGCACCAGGGGACGTTCCTTCTCGATTGCAGCCAGGTTCAGCGCTTGGCCATTGGTGGCTTTGCGCAGCAGGGCGGCGGCCAGGGCGCGTGGGCTGCAACCGATGTCGGCGGTCAGGCGATCGAGCAGATCACCGTGGGTCGATTCGGCGTCAGCCACCAGTGGCGACAGGCTGTTGGTCAGTTTCTTGATGCGGGCATCGAGAACGGCCTGGGCGTCCGGCAGGCGAACCTCAGCAACCTTCTGGCCAGTCACACGCTCGATCACTTGCAGCATGCGGCGCTCACGAGGGGTAACCAGCAGCAGCGCACGGCCTTCGCGACCAGCACGGCCGGTACGGCCGATACGGTGAACGTAGGATTCCGGATCGTACGGCATGTCCACGTTGAATACGTGGGTGATGCGCGGAACGTCCAGGCCACGGGCAGCAACGTCGGTCGCCACAACGATGTCCAGGCGGCCATCCTTGAGGGAGTCGATCACACGCTCACGCTGGTTCTGGGCAATGTCACCGTTCAGCGCAGCGGCTTTGTAGCCTTTGGCTTCCAGGGCGCTGGCCAGGTCCAGGGTCGCTTGCTTGGTGCGCACGAACATGATCAGGGCGTCGAAGTCTTCCACTTCCAGCAAGCTGAGAACGGCAGACGTCTTCTGGTCAGCGTGAACCAACAGGTGAGCCTGTTCGATCGCGGTGACGGTCTGGGTCTTGGTCTGGATCTTCACGTGTTGCGGATCGCGCAGGTGGCGCTCGGCAATGGCACGAATCGATTGCGGCAGGGTGGCCGAGAACAAAACAGTCTGGCGAGTCGCCGGCAGGGCCTTGAAGATGACTTCCAGGTCATCCATGAAGCCCAGCTTGAGCATTTCGTCGGCTTCGTCGAGAACCAGGTGGTTCACGGTGGCCAGGACTTTTTCGTCACGACGCAGGTGGTCGCACAGACGACCCGGAGTGGCGACAACGATCTGCGCGCCATTACGGATGGCTTTCAGTTGTGGGCCCATCGGGGCGCCGCCGTAAACGGCCACAACGGTCACGCCAGGCATTTGCTTGGAGTAGGTTTCGAAAGCGGTAGCTACTTGCAACGCCAACTCACGAGTTGGCGCCAGGATCAGGGCTTGCGGTTCGCGCTTGGCAGGATCGATGCGATGCAGGATCGGCAGGGCGAACGCAGCGGTTTTACCCGTACCGGTTTGCGCCTGACCAATCATGTCGTGGCCGGCCATGATGATCGGAATCGATTGCTGCTGAATCGCCGAAGGTTCTTCGTAGCCGGTCGCAGTGACGGCAGCAAGAATGTTCGGGTTGAGATTAAAAGCGGCGAAGCCGCCGGTTTCCTGGGTCATGGGTCTGCCTCTAAGTGCATCCGCAAAGACCCATGCTCCAAAGCTGCGCATGCCGTGTTGAGACTCAAGAGTCGCCCTGGCTGCTTTGTCGGCGGGGATTTGCGAAAACGAATGAATGAAAAAGAACGTCGTGGAAGCATCCGTTGTGCGGACATGCAACCGAAGCTGACTTCGGGGAATTGCGCTACCTTGACGCGGCCCGGCTAAAGGCCGGCGCGCACTATACCGGAATTCGCCCAAAAAGGGAGCTTTTTTTATTACCAAATCCGGTTATGGGGCTCGCTGTCACAGGGCCTGGGGTTAACGGTACAACCGTATTTTTTACAGAGACCCTGCGTTACGGGAATGGGGTGCTAAAACGGTTCATCTTTACCTGTGGGAGCAAAGCTTGCTCGCGATGCAGGCACCGCGATTTGCGCAGGTACTGAGTTGTGTTCATCGCGAGCAAGCTTTGCTCCCACGACGGGTTGTCACACCTTGGACGGGGCTCAAGTCGCCGGGCGGATCGCCTTGATCAACGACTGCAACGAATAGCCCAGTCGTGGCGCCAGCCCTTCGGCCCTGGCGACCAGTCCTTGCATGTCCAGCTCCTGGTCCAGGTCCGCCGGCACAATCAGGATCACATTACCCTCCTTCACCGGCAGCTCCCAATAATGACGGTTGTACAAACCGCGCAACAGCGCCGCCCCCAATGGCTTGCCGTCATCGGTGGCCCACTGGTTGATCACCAGCCAGCCGCCCGGATTGAGGCGTTTCTGGCAGTTTTCCAGGAAACCCCAGGCCAGGTGCCCGACACCGGGACCGACATCGGTATAGAGGTCAACGAAAATCAAGTCCGCCGGCTCGGCGCTTTCAAGCAGCTCCAGTGCATCGCCGACGCGGATGTACAGTCGCGGATCGTCATCCAGCCCCAGATATTCGATGGCCAGGCGCGGCACGTCGGGGCGCAATTCGATGGCCTCGACATCTTCCAACGGCAGGAACTTGAGGCAGGCCTGGGTCAACGTCCCGGCGCCCAGCCCCAGAAACAGCGCACTTTCCGGCTGCTCGTGACACAACGCACCGATGAGCATGGCGCGGGTATAGTCATATTCAAGCCAGCTCGGATCGGCTGTGAACACGCAACTCTGCTCAATGGCATCGCCAAACTCGAGAAACCGGTAATCGGCCACCTCGAATACGCGAATCATGCCGAACTCGTCATGCACCTCGGCGAGCAAATGCTCGACGCGCTCCTCTGTCATTTCATCTCCTGATGGTGGCCGTGCCGGCTTGAGCCTGCGTATACGGAACAAAGACGCGATTGTCCGCGAAGCAACCGGAGCAGGTCACGCACTAATTTGCTGATAACATGGCCGTCCGAGCGTAAATCACCTAGAGATCATGATGAGCCAACCCTGGAGCCCTGACAGCTGGCGCGCCCTGCCGATCCAGCAACAACCCCGCTACCCCGACGCCGCGCACCTGTTGCAGGTGGAGCAGACCCTGGCCAGTTATCCGCCACTGGTGTTTGCCGGTGAAGCCCGGGAGTTGCGCCGTCAGTTCGCCGAGGTGACCCAAGGCCGGGCGTTCCTGCTGCAAGGCGGCGACTGCGCCGAAAGCTTTGCCGAATTCTCGGCGGCCAAGATCCGCGACACCTTCAAGGTGCTCTTGCAGATGGCGATCGTCATGACCTTTGCCGCCGGCTGCCCGGTGGTCAAGGTCGGACGCATGGCCGGGCAGTTCGCCAAGCCGCGCTCAGCCAATGATGAGACCATTGACGGCGTGACCTTGCCGGCCTACCGGGGCGACATCGTCAACGGCATCGGTTTCGACGAAAAAAGCCGTGTACCGGATCCGGAGCGGTTGCTGCAGTCCTACCACCAGTCCACCTCCACCTTGAACCTGCTGCGCGCCTTCGCCCAGGGCGGGTTCGCCGACCTGCATCAGGTGCACAAGTGGAACCTGGATTTCATCGCCAATTCGGCCCTGGCGGAAAAGTACAGCCACCTGGCCGACCGCATCGACGAAACCCTGGCATTCATGCGCGCCTGCGGCATGGACAGCTCGCCGCAACTACGCGAAACCAGTTTTTTCACGGCCCACGAAGCGTTGCTGCTCAACTACGAAGAAGCCTTCGTGCGCCGTGACAGCCTGACCAACGACTATTACGACTGTTCCGCCCACATGCTGTGGATCGGCGACCGCACCCGTCAGTTGGACGGCGCCCATGTCGAATTCCTGCGCGGGGTGAACAACCCGATCGGGGTCAAGGTCGGCCCGAGCATGGACCCCGACGACCTGATTCGCCTGATCGACGTGCTCAACCCGCAGAACGACCCCGGCCGGCTGAACCTGATCGCCCGGATGGGCGCCAACAAGGTCGGCGAACACTTGCCGCCGCTGTTGCGCGCGGTGCAGCGTGAAGGCAAGCAAGTGCTGTGGAGCTGCGACCCGATGCACGGCAACACCATCAAGGCCAGCAGCGGCTACAAGACCCGGGACTTTGCGCAGATCCTCGGTGAAGTGAAGCAGTTCTTCCAGGCCCACGAAGCCGAAGGCACCTATGCCGGTGGGATTCACATCGAGATGACCGGGCAAAACGTCACCGAATGCATCGGCGGCGCACGCCCGATTACCGAGGATGGACTGTCGGACCGCTACCACACCCACTGCGACCCGCGGATGAATGCCGATCAGTCGCTGGAGCTGGCGTTTTTGATTGCCGAGACGTTGAAGCAGGTTCGGCGCTAGGCTCTTCTTCGCCTGTTCAATTGCTTCGCGAACAGGCTCGCTCCCACATTAGATCTGCCGCGGACAGCTGTAGTCACCGCAGATCCCTGTGGGAGCGGGCTTGCTCGCGAAATGGCCAGTTCAGTCACCACTTGACTGAGCTAATGCCTGGGCCAGCCGCCCCCCACTCACCCGCTGACAATTGAGCTGCACCCGCTCCAGCCCCAGCCACCGGGCCATGCGCCTCAGGTTCAGCGCCAAGGCCTGCATCCCCTCCTCGTCCAGCCCCGACGCATCCTCGTGCACGGCATGCACGGCCAACTGCCCCAAGGCCCGTTCTGCCCGCAGGTCCACCCGCGCCGCAATGCGTTCGTGGTGCAGGAACGGCAACACGTAATAGCCATACACCCGCTTGTCCACGGGCGTGTAGATCTCCAACCGGTAGCGAAAGTCGAACAACCGCTCGGTGCGACCGCGTTCCCAGACCAGCGAGTCGAACGGCGACAGCAAAGCACTGGCGGCGACCTTGCGAGGAATTTTCGCCGCGGGTCGGCACCAGGCCGGCTGCTTCCAGCCCTGCACCTGGCAGCGCAGCAGTTCCCCGGCCTCCTCCAACTCAGCCAACCGCCCGCGGCTATCGGCCGGAGCGAGGCGAAAGTAGTCGCGCAGGTCTTTCTCGGTCGCAATGCCCAAGGCGTCGGCTGCGTGTAGCAACAAGGCGCGTTGGGCCTGGGCCTCGTCCAGTAACGGTTGCTGCAGGATCGAGGCCGGCAGCACCCGTTCGGGCAAGTCGTAGAGCCGCTCGAACCCGCGCCGCCCCGCCACCGTGACTTCGCCCGCAGCGAACAGCCACTCCAGCGCATGCTTCTCCGCGCTCCAGTCCCACCACGGCCCGGCCTTTTCCTGGCGCGTAGACAAACTGCCAGCACCTAGGGCGCCCTGCTCCTGGACCGACGCCAGGACGCGGCGGATGACATCCTGGCGTTCTTGGCCGAAACGCGCCAACTGCTGATAAATCCCTTCGCCACCCGACGCCCGATTCATGCGCCAGCGCATCAGCGGATACATCGACATCGGCAGCAGCGACGCTTCATGGCCCCAGTATTCGAACAGCGTGCGACGCCTGCCCTGGCTCCAGGCTGCTTGATCGAGCAAATCGCGATTGTAGTGACCGAGGCGAGAGAACAGCGGGAGGTAATGCGAGCGCACCAACGCATTGACTGAGTCGATCTGCAGGACGCCGAGGCGTTCGATCAGGCGGTTGAGGCGCAAGGGTTGCACCGAAGCTGGCGGTGACCGCCCATCGAATCCTTGGGCGGCCAACGCCAGACGCCGGGCCTGTTTGAGGGTAAAGGACAGCGTCGCGGGCATGGAGATCTCCTTCTCTGCTCGCAACTTACCTCAGCAATAAGGGGTTTGTGTAGGAAAGGATGGCTCATTTGTGCATGGGGTCGTCCCAGAACGGCCGAACCACTTCCTGCTCCACGTCGGCACGACTCACGCCAATATCCTTGAGCGCCTCGTCGCTCATTCCGGCCAATAGCTCGCGCTCGTGGTGCAATTCGTACCAGCGGCTAAACTTGTGCAGCAGGGCGCTGACTGAAAAGCCGTGAGAGAGTTTGTCTATCAGTAGATAACCTTTTTGACCTTTCATCGTGATGTCCTCCGTGGGGATGGATCAAGTCTCGCGCTAACGATAAGATCAATCCAACGAATGTTTCTTATGCAATACATCTCGGAGATTGATCAATTGTCGAGTTACCCGAGCATCGATACGGAAGTGCTGCGAACCTTTGTCGCCATCGCCGACCAAGGTGGTTTCACCCGGGCCGGGGAATTGGTCAATCGCACCCAGTCTGCCGTCAGCATGCAGATGAAGCGGCTGGAAGAAGACGTATTGCAACGGCGGCTGTTCGAGCGTGATGGACGCCAGGTCAAGCTCACGGCCGAAGGCCAGGTGCTGCTGGGCTACGCTCGGCGGATCCTCAAGCTGCACAGCGAGGTGTTCAATACCCTGCGTGAACCGCACATGGTCGGCACGGTGCGCATCGGCACGCCGGACGATTACGTGATGCGCTTCCTGCCAGGCGTCCTGCAACGCTTCGCACAGTTCTATCCGCTGATCGAAATTGAAGTGCACTGCGAGTCGTCCAAACAGTTGCTGCTGCGCCAGGACCTGGACCTGTCCATCGTCACCCGTAAACCTGGGGACGAAATCGGCCAGTTGCTGCGCAAGGAGCGCTTTGTCTGGGCCGAAGCCGCCTGCTTCAACGTCCATGAACAAACACCATTGCCGCTGGCGATGTTCAACAGTGACTGTTTCTGCCGGCAATGGGCCTGCAATGCGCTGGATGCCATGGGCCGCGACTATCGCGTGGCGTACAACAGCTCGAGCCTGTCAGCGCTCATGGCGGTGGTCGGCGCCGGCCTGGCAATCACGGCGCAACTGGAAAGCCTGCTGGCCCCGGACATGCGCGTACTGGGCGAAGCTGAAGACCTGCCGGAACTGCCCGAGGCCAGCATCATGCTGATCCGTAACCTGCATAACCCATCGCCGATCACCGAGTGCCTGGCCGAGCACATCGTCGAAGGCTTCAAACTTTAAAGGCGAGCAGCACCGCGCACAGCACCAGGAAACCGCAGAACAGCCCGCGCAACAATCGCTCCGGCAAGGCGTGGGCGACTTTCACCCCCCAACTGATGCTCAGCAGGCCACCGACGGCCAGCGGCAGGCCGATGCTCCAGTCCACCTCATGGTGAAACGCATAAGTGGCAAGGGTCACGCCGGTACTGGGCAAGGCCAGCGCCAGGGATAACCCCTGGGCGACCACCTGGCTGATGCCAAAAATGCTGGTCAGGATCGGCGTCGCGACCACAGCCCCACCAACACCGAACAAACCGCCCATGATGCCGGATGCCGCCCCGAGCACGCCGAGCCAGGGCCAGCCATACCGCATCTGCGCCGAAGTCGGTGCGTTGGCGGCGAACATGCGGGCCAGGTTGTAGAGTGTCAGCGCGATCAGGAACGCGACGAAGCCGATCCGCATGCTGTTCGCGTCGATCCCCACGGCCCAGATCGAACCCAGCCAGGCAAAGCAGAACCCCATGGAAGCCAATGGCAGGACATGACGCAATTCGATGCGATTGCGCTGGTGATAGCGCCACAATGCGAGCATCACGTTGGGCACCACCATGACCAGTGCCGTACCTTGGGCCAGTTGCTGGTCGAGGCCGAACCAGACGCCCAGCACCGGAATGGCAATCAGGCCGCCACCGATCCCGAACAATCCCCCAAAGGTGCCCAGCACGGCACCAAACACCAAAAACTGCACAAATTCGAACAAGACGATTCCCCTTTCATCAGGATGCTTATCCTACGCAGTCGGTGCCGGAGGGGAAACGTCACCGCTGTTCAGGGCATCAGAATTATCTGGCGCATTAAAGATTCGCCCGCTAGATTCGTAACGATCATTGATTGAAGGTTTTGCCATGAACACCCTCCGCGACACCCCCGAAGCCTGCGAAGCCCTGCTGCTCGACAACCAGGTCTGTTTCGCCCTGCACTCCACCTCGCTACTGATGACAAAAGTCTACAAGCCCCTGCTACAGGCCCTGGGCCTGACGTATCCGCAATACCTGGCGATGATGGTGTTGTGGGAAAAGGACGGATTGACCGTCGGTGAAATCAGCACGCGCCTGCTGACAGACCCCGGCTCGCTGACGCCACTGCTCAAGCGCCTGGAGGCCGAAGGCCTGCTGAGTCGCACCCGCAGCCGTGAAGACGAACGCGTGGTGATTGTCGAACTCACCGAACAGGGCCGCGCCCTGCGCGAACAAGCCCTCGATATCCCCCAATGCATCCTCGCCGCCAGCGGCTTGAGTCTGGAGCAGTTGAAGAAGCTGCAGCTTGACCTGCAAGCGCTGCGCGGGCATTTGCAAGACAGCCTCTAATTCCAATTCCAGGCGCACCACCGCCCCCACAAGCCCAGAGTCAGCCTGGGATGCAGTGAACGCCGCAGATCCAATGTGGGCTTGCTCGCGAAGGCGGTGGCACATCCTGAATCATCTTTAACTGACCCGCCGCTTTCGCGAGCAAGCCCGCTCCCACAGGGCGACTGATGGCGAGCCTGAAGGTAGCGTTCAGCCTAGCGTCAAAAAAACCAAATCCTCTAAAACAGCTCTAGTTAAAGGGTTACACGCCCTTTCAGTGGCGCAAATTCGACTCGCCTCAAAAATTTATCTTGCGCGCAAAATATTAGCGCTATACATTCTCTTCGCACTTACTTAGCGCGCAAACATTTAGCGCAGCAACGCCAACCCAGAAACGAGGCTCTCATCATGCAAACTCTCTACACCGCAATCGCAACCTCCACTGGCGGCCGTGATGGTCGTGCGATCTCCAGTGACAACATCCTCGACGTCAAACTCGCCACGCCCAAGGAACTCGGCGGTGCAGGCGGTGCGGCGACCAACCCTGAGCAACTGTTCGCCGCCGGCTACTCGGCCTGCTTCATCGGCGCACTGAAATTCGTTGCCAGCCAGAGCAAACTCAAGATCCCGGACGACGCCTCGATTACCGCCCATGTCGGCATCGGCCAGATCCCCGGCGGTTTCGGCCTCGACATCGACCTGCACATCAGTCTGCCAGGGCTGGACCAGACCGACGCGCAAAGCCTGGTCGAGGCGGCTCACCAAGTCTGCCCGTACTCAAACGCCACCCGCGGCAACGTTGATGTGCGCCTGCACGTCACCGTCTGACCCACGCCTGGACTCGAACCTAAGGAGATGCATATGAACACGCTCCGCCAAGCCTTGACCGGCACCCTTCTCGCCCTCAGCGTCAGCAGTGCTTTCGCCGACGGCATCGTCGAACACAACACCCAGGCGTTTCTCGACGCGCTGAATGCCGGCACCGGCAAGCCCCTGGAGCAACTGTCGCCCAAGGACGCCCGCGCCGTATTGGTGGGTGCCCAGGCGGGGGTGAAACTGACCTTGCCCAAGGCCGACATCAGCGCGAAAACCATCCAGGTCGATGGCCAGCCGATCAGCCTGACCATCGTTCGCCCAGCCGGGGTCAAGGGCGAGCTGCCCGTGTTCATGTTCTTCCACGGCGGCGGCTGGGTATTGGGCGACTTCCCGACTCACGAACGCCTGGTTCGGGATCTGGTGGCGGGCTCGGGCGCTGTTGCGGTGTTCGTCAACTACACGCCCTCACCCGAGGCGCGTTACCCGGTGGCGATCAACCAGGCCTACGCCGCCACGAAATGGGTGGCCGAACACGGCAAGCAGATCAACGTCGACGGCAAACGCCTGGCCGTGGTGGGTAACAGCGTCGGTGGCAACATGGCGGCGGTGGTGGCCTTGATGGCGAAGGACAAAGGCACGCCGGCGATCCGTTTCCAGGCCTTGCTGTGGCCGGTGACCGATGCCAGCTTCGAGACGGCGTCCTACAACCAGTTCGCCGAAGGGCACTTCCTCAGTAAAAACATGATGAAGTGGTTCTGGGACAGCTACACCACCGATGCCGGGCAACGCAGCGAGATCTATGCCTCGCCGTTACGCGCCAGCACCACACAACTCAAGGGTCTGCCGCCGGCGCTGGTACAAACTGCCGAGGCCGACGTCTTGCGCGATGAGGGTGAAGCCTATGCCCGCAAGCTGGACGCGGCCGGTGTACCCGTCACGGCCGTACGCTACAACGGCATGATCCACGATTATGGCTTGCTCAACGTGGTCAGCCAGGTGCCCGCGGTACGTTCGGCGATGCTGCAGGTGTCGCAAGAGCTCAAGCAGCACCTGAAGTGACTGCACGCCGAAGCTTTTGTGGCGAGGGAGTCCCCGCCGCGTCTTCGACGCTGCGCTGTCGCGCAGCAAACAAGTGCTCGGCTTAAGATTGGGTGCGCGCGGGGAAAGAGGCCGTAGCTATCACTGGTGTGTCAGCACCCGC